>WRHP01000044.1 GCA_009783195.1 Syntrophorhabdaceae bacterium
ATTACGCGCAATCTACAAAGACAACGCCGAGACTATCATCGGCAACTGCGACAGTATGATTTTCTTGGGCGGACGCGAAAAATCCACGCTTGAGGAAGTGTCAAAAACGCTCGGTAAAGAGACCATTCACACGTATAATCACAGCGAAAACAGAGGCAATTCGCCCTCTTTCGGCAAGAGCTATCAGAAGCTCGGCAAGGATTTGATGTCTATTGACGAACTGGCGGTTCTCGACAACAGCAAATGTATATTACAATTGCGCGGTGTACGTCCGTTTTTATCAAACAAATATGACATTACGCGACATAAAAACTACAAATATCTGTCTGATTATGATAAAAAGTACACGTTTAACACTACTAAATTTTTAAACACGAAGCTTGTTGTAAAAACTGACGATGTATTTGACGTTTATGAAACAGGAGTTACAGACGATGAGGCTGACGAAATAACAAAAACGGCGAGAAGTCCGCCGCAAGTAACCTTTTATATTAATTATTATAAATAAATTTAATTAAGAAAAAAGAAATAAATATAAGGCAAGATATTGACAGCAAAACGTTCCTTGCGTAGTCATTTTTAACAATAGCATTAACTAAAAATGCATTAGCTATAATGCAAATCCAAATAGTTAACGCTATTGTTATTAATGCTGCATATTTGAGTGCAAGTCTTTTTTTTGTTGAATCGCGTAACCACCTCTTCATAAGTCAGCCCTTCAAAGATTTGTCACTGGCAACTTCCTTTAAGGCGATACTACCTCTGAGTGTAGTTTATAGCCGTATCGTGCATAAGCGCATTATATTTGATCGTAGAGCAACTATTTAAGAAGTTCTGGCGTTTACTAAACGTATCCTTCACACTCTTGCCATTAATGCTGTAGTAATACCTCAGTGCTGGATCGCGTTCTGGCGGATCGTTGGTCGATAAACATAATTTTATTTTACAAGCTAACTCGGCATTAGCTACCGCTGGAGGAGCTACAACCATCAACATGGCACCAATTCCTTGCGTCAGGCTTTCTGTAAACTCTTTGACAGTCGCCTTGCTCGTTGTAACTGATGCTTTTCGTGTTCTATATTTCTGGTACTTTATCGAAATCGGATCGAGTGTGCATTACAAAATTATTCTTGCCGATCTGCTGATACACCTGATGATTATTGTCGGCTTGCTGGCCTACGACTTCCATAGCCAAGCAGACAGATTTTTCAAATACTGAAAATGGCAAAACTAGCGCTTTCGTGCGCTGGGTTGCCTAAAGACACGCCTTGAAGTTCGGTGAGCGTGGACGCGGCGGCATGATTCTGTTAGGTCATCATGCAATCCGAGGCGGCGATTATGGCGACAGGCCAGACAGGAAAATCGCTGTCGTGGTTAGAATGGTGGTTAGAATATGCTCCGTCAATGAAAAAGGGGAACCCGGTTTTCGCCGGATTCCCCTTTAGTTTCGCTGGCAGTCCCAACGGGGTTCGAACCCGTGTTTTCGCCGTGAGAGGGCGGTGTCCTGGTCCACTAGACGATGGGACCTTGCTTGGCTGAGGAGCCAGGATTCGAACCTGGAAAACCTGGGTCAGAGCCAGGCGTGATGCCGTTTCACCACTCCTCAACAAACATAGAAGATTACCCGAAGCACAGTGCTTGCGTCAAGGTACTTTTCTGCTGTTCAGGCTACGGTTTCTATCCGCCCGACGGCGTTGCGCAGACGCCGCACGACTTCATCTTTGCCGAGCAGACGGATTACGTCGAACAGGTCGGGCGATGCCGACGAGCCGGTGATTGCCACCCGTATCGGCTGGTGGATCTTCAGGTTGCCGCCGCGACGGTCCAGCACTGTTTTTACCGCGTTTTCGGCCTGCGCGTCGAAATCGGACAAGCCGGCGAATTCGTCCGCGATCTCGGAGAGTACCGGCGCAATTCCGGCGGTGAGAAACTTTGCCGCCGCTTTCGGATCGGCCGGTTTCTCACGGAAGTAAAACTCCATTGCTTCGGCCATATCCTCAAGCGTGTGGGAGCGCTCCTGCAGCGTCTTTACGGCTCTGGCCATCCACGGCGTCGGCTTTTCATGGATGCCGCGCTTCTCAAGAAATGGAAGTATAAGCTCCGCGATTAGGGCAGGATCTGATGTCTTGATGTAGTGCGCGTTCAGGTGGAGCAGTTTGTCCATGTTGAACTTTGATGGCGACTTGCCGACATGCTCCAAAGAGAAGAATTCCGTCATCTCCGCGATGCTGAAGATCTCCTGGTCGCCGTGTCCCCATCCCAACCGGACAAGATAGTTGACCATCGCTTCGGGCAGGAAGCCTTTGTCTTTGTATGCTATGACCGAGACATCGTCTTGACGCTTCGAGAGTTTGCCGCCTTCCATTCCGTGGATAAGCGGGAAATGGCCAAACCGCGGGAGCGGATATCCGAGCGCCTGGTAGAGAATGATCTGCTTTGGCGTGTTGTTCAGGTGATCGTCGCCTCGCAGAACATGCGTGATGCCCATTGAGGCGTCATCGACGACGACAACGTAGTTATAGGTGGGGGAGCCGTCGGTGCGCAACAGGATCAGATCGTCAAGCTCCGTGTTGTCGAAGGCTACCTCGCCGCGAAAAAGATCGCTCACCACGGTCTTTCCGGAAAGTGGAGTCCTGATCCGGACGACATGCGGTTTCCCTTCGGTTGCTTCGGGAGGAAGGTCGGCGCATTGCCTGTCGTAGCGCGGTTTTTCTCCGCGAGCCTTCATTGCTTCCCGCCGCGCGTCGAGATCATCTTTTGAGCATATACAGCGGTACGCCTTTCCTTCGCTCAACAGACGGTCCGCTTCCTTTCGGTAGAGGTCCATCCGCTCCATCTGGAAGTAGGGGCCTTCATCCCAGAGGATGCCGAGCCATGACATGCCGTCGAGGATTGCCTGAACCGCCTCCGGCGTGGAGCGCTCCTGATCTGTGTCCTCGATCCGCAGGATGAATTTTCCGCCTGAGCGACGGGCGAACAGCCAGTTGAAGAGAGCCGTGCGCGCGCCGCCGATGTGTAGATACCCCGTGGGGCTGGGGGCAAAGCGCGTTACTATGTCGGACATTGAAGAGCCTCGTTTCAGAGGATGGCTAAACCGGCGTAACCGACTACCTGATCGAACTTCCGGTTTACTTCTCCGGAAGTTGCGTATTTTAGCAGAACGGCTTGCTTTGCGCCAAGGTGAAGAGCCGCAAATATCATTACGGCTGTCGGGATCATGCCGCACATGGAGATATGTTCAGAGCGAACGGTCCTGTAAAGCCCGCTTGGGTCAAGAGCCAGTATCCGGTCGATAGCTTTGCGGTCTTTTTTGCGGGTCACGTCGTCTGGCTCGTAATGAGACATGTCGGAGCTGGCGACAAGTAAAGGGTGCTTGGCATCCGTCGCGATAGTGTCGGCAACCGCTTCGCCAAGATCCCGGCACTCATCGAGAGTAAGGTGCCCCAAGGCTATGGGAACGAACTGGAAGTCGGGTCTGAACCGCTGAATGAATGGGAGCAGAACCTCAATGGAGTGTTCTTGCAAATGAGCCGTGTTGTCCTCAAGCAGAAAGGGGCAAGCGGCTTTAAGGCGCTCGGCGAGTTCCGTATCAATGGGAGTATCTCCCCACGGCATAATCCAGGCGCCTTTGGACATGACTGCCGCATATTCGCCGAACTTCGTATGTTTTGAGCAGAAGATGATTGTTTTCGACGGGATATGAACCGAAGAAAACACTTCGCCCGCAACCGCTCCCGAATAGACATACCCCGCGTGCGGAGCGACGACGCCTATCGCCATTAATTTCTCTGTCACATCCGTATCCCAGGTAATGTCTTTCAGGAACAGAGAAAGTTCTTCTTCTGAGTTGGGGTAGAATTGCCCTGCTACAACAGGAAAACGATCCATGCTGGAAATGATACAGTATTTTTCGTTAAATCGCAGATTGACAGGTTTTAGGTTGCTGATTATAGTATTCGTTTTGCTTTACAAGGAAAATTATTACTTTGTATATACGAGTGAAAGAAATACCCGGCGGGGGGCTCGATGTTTTCGCCACGAAAGGAAGGGCGTCTATTCCGAGGATTCTCGATGGAATGAACCTTTCCCCGCTGACATCGTTGCTGCTGACATCGGCGGAGTTGACGCTTTCTTTGGAGGATGGTGATATTTTCGCGGAAGGATCGTTCGAGGCTGAAGGAGAAGCTGCCTGTGATCGTTGCTCCGATCCGGTTTCGGCGCGGTTTGGCAAATCATTTCATACCGTGCTTGTGCCGCGCGGGGATGAGCCGGAAAAATCAGACCCCGTGGAATTGCGCGCGGAAGATCTCGAGGTCGGATATTATGACGGCAAGGGCGTCGAGGTGAACGACATTTTCTGGGAGCAGGTGGCTCTCGAACTTCCCGTGAAAATTGTTTGTTCGGAGGAGTGCAAGGGTATTTGTCCGATGTGCGGGGTTAACCGGAACCGGGAATCGTGTTCCTGCGAGGGAAACCCGAAACCCGGGCCGTTTGATGTTCTGAAGAATCTGAAAGGGAAAAAGTAAGGAGTAAATAATGCCGAATCCAAAACGCAGAGGATCCAAGTGCCGCCGGGATAAAAGGCGCACCCACAAGAAGCTGTCCCAGCCTGCCGTCAGCACTTGTCCGCAGTGCAAGTCGGTCAAACGCCCTCACACCGTATGCCCGACTTGCGGCACGTATAAAGGCCGGGAAATCATAGAGAAGGACGAGACCTGATTTTAGCTCCCTCTTGATGAAGATCGCTGTTGACGCCATGGGAGGGGATCACGCTCCGCGCGAAGTCGTGCGTGGAGCGGTCCAGGCGTTCCAAGAAAGCGGCTATTCGGTCATTCTGGTCGGCCAGGAATCCCGGGTTCGCGAGGAACTCTCCGCGATTGGCGGTTTTCCCGACAAAGGGATCGAAATTGTTCACGCTTCCGAAGTCGTGGAAATGTGCGACGCTCCCAGCGTTGCGCTCCGTAAGAAAAAAGACTCCTCTATACGTGTCGGTCTTTCTCTCGTTGCCGAAGGAAAGGCCGACGCTTTCGTAAGCGCCGGAAACTCCGGCGCGGTAATGGCCGGCGGGCTCTTGATCCTGAAAAAAATTCCCGGTGTTGACCGTCCCGCGATTACGGCGACTATTCCCGCTCCATATGGGCCTATTGTCTTGATCGACGCCGGCGCGAACGTCGATTGCAAACCGGAACACCTTCTTCAGTTCGCCTACATGGGCGAGGCATACGCGCGCAGGTTCATCGGCATAACGAATCCGCGTATCGCCGTGGTAAGCATCGGGGAAGAGGATTCCAAGGGAACGGATCTGACGCGTGAAACCTGCGAGCTTGTCAGGCATACATCACTGAGATTTGTCGGCAACGCGGAAGGGCGCGATTTCTTTTCAGGCAAGGCGGATGTGTTTATATGCGACGGGTTTGTCGGGAATGTTGTCGTGAAAACAATGGAGGGCATGGCCCAGGCGCTGGGACCATTCCTTAAAACCGAAATAGACAAATCCCTTTTGGCAAAGGCTGGTATGCTCCTGGCCAACGGCGCGATCCGGAATATGCGGAAACGGCTTGATTACGCGGAATATGGCGGAGCGCCGCTGCTTGGAGTGCGAGGCGGAGTTATGATCTGTCACGGAGCGTCGGATCAGAAGGCGATCAAAAACGCGATTCGCGCGGCTGGAGCTATGGCCGGCTTTCGTCTCGACGAGGAAATCGCCCGCTCCATTTCCTCAAAAGGCCCCGTCATCGTCTGACAGGGCGGGTTCCACCGGGCGGTTTCGCGCCGCAAAGACCTTTGGAGGTCAATTTGGGATCAAAGATCGTCGGCCTGGGAATGCATGCTCCTCATAAAAAAAGGTCCAATTACGATCTGGAGAAGATTGTCGATACCACCGACGGATGGATCGTCGAGCGTACCGGGATCAAAAACCGCCGCGTTTCAGAACCGGGCGCGGCGAATTCCGACATGGCGTTGGTCGCCTCGCAGAAGGCGCTGGCTGACGCCGGAGTTCGCGCGGAAGAGTTAGACATAATCCTTGTAGGCACCGCTTCCCCGGACATGGTGCTGCCTTCCACCGCCTGTTTCCTGCAGGCAAAACTTGGCGCTTCCAACGCTTGGGCGATGGATGTCGTTGCGGCCTGCTCCGGTTTTCTTTACTCTCTTTCGGTTGCGGATTCCCAGATCAGGGCGGGCAGGGCGAAGAAAGCGCTTGTGGTCGGGTCCGAAATCCTGTCGGCATTGCTGGACTACACCGATCGTTCCACTTGCATCCTGTTTGGCGACGGCGCGGGGGCGGCGGTTGTTGCCGAGTGTGACAACAACGAAGGCCTGCTTGCCTGCCATCTCCAGTCTGATGGAAATCTCTGGGATTTGATCCATATTCCCGGTCCCGGCACAATCAACCCGCTGACGCCTGACTTGATCTCGAACCGGATGATGTACCTTCGCATGGCGGGAAACGAGACCTTCAAACACGCGGTCACAAAAATGTGCGATGTTTGCCATAAGGTGGTTGCCGAGGCGGGATACAGCTTTGACGATCTCGCTCTCTTTGTGCCGCACCAGGCAAACGAGCGGATCATCTCCGCGATAGGAAAGCGGCTCGGAATCACAGGGGACCGGGTATTCATCAACCTCGACCAGTATGGAAATACGTCGGCGGCGTCTATTCCTCTTGCCCTTGCGGAAGCAAAGATACAGGGGCGGTTTCGCTCCGGCGATCTAGTTCTCCTGGTGGCGTTTGGCTCCGGTCTTACCTGGGGAGCCGCGCTGCTGCGGATGTAAAGGGGGGGCGATGTCTGTCGCGCTTTTATTTCCGGGGCAAGGCTCGCAGTTTTCGGGAATGGGGAAAGAACTATACGATGAATTTCCCGCGGCCAAGGCTGTTTTTGAGGAGGCCTCCGACGCGTTGTCGCGGGATATGGCCGCCCTTTGTTTTCAGGGAACGGAAGAAGAGCTGCGCCTGACAGAGAATACACAGCCCGCGATATTTACCGTAAGCGTAGCCGCGTTTCGCGCGCTCGAAGAAAAGACCGGAATCGCGCCGCTGTGCGCCGCCGGACATTCTCTGGGGGAATATTCGGCGTTGACGGCGGCCGGAGTCCTGTCCCTTGAAGAGGCGATCAGGGTTTTGCGGTCAAGAGGCAGATATATGCAGGAAGCTGTTCCGGCTGATGGAGGCGCGATGGCGGCTATCATCGGCCTCGAACGGGAAAAAGTAGAAGAGGCGTGCCGTGCCGCGTCCTCCGTTGGGATCGTTTCTCCGGCAAACTATAACGGCGGCGGCCAGATCGTCATTTCCGGCGCGACGAAGGCGGTTACGGCGGCTTGTGAGGCGGCGAAAGCCGCGGGCGCAAAGAAAGCTGTTCCGCTGCAGGTGAGCGGGCCGTTCCACTGCGAGTTGATGCGTAGCGCCGCGGAGAGGCTGGCTCCGGAAATAGGAGCGATGTCCATTGGAGCCGCCAGGTTCCCCGTGGTGGCAAACGTAACAGCGTCGCCGTGCCTGAAGGAAGAGGTTGCGGATCTTTTGGTGCGGCAGGTATTTTCTCCGGTGCGCTGGGAAGAGTCGGTACGCTCGATGCGCGGAATGGGCGCGACAGCGTTTCTGGAAATTGGGCCCGGAAAGGTTCTCTCCGGCCTGGTCAAACGTATAGAGAAGGATCTTCCCGTTGTTTCCTTCTGCGGAATCACGGACATGGATGCCGTGGCGGCGCTTCCTCGCTAAAATTCACCTTGAATGAATCCCAATGTTACGTGTATTAAACCCTGAGTGGGGGTGAGATGATGATGCTATCTGGTAAAGTTGCTTTGGTTACCGGTTCGGCGCGGGGAATCGGGCGTTCGATCGCGGAGCGGTTTTGCGGCGAAGGGGCGACCGTCGTCATAAACGATGTGGGTAACGACGCCGCGGCCGTTGAGACGCTGGAGGCGTTGAAAGCTTCCGGAGGAAAAGGATCGGTCCGGATGTTCGATGTTTCCGACGCGGCTTGTGTCGATGAGGCGATAAAGGGCATCATGGAGGATCACGGCCGGATCGACATCCTCGTGAATAACGCGGGGATCACCCGGGACAACCTGCTTATGAGGATGTCGGAGGACGAGTTCGACGCGGTTCTTCGCGTCAACCTGAAGGGAACCTTCCTGTTGACGAAGGCGGTAACACGTCACATGATCAAACAACGCAGCGGCAGAGTCATAAACATAAGTTCAGTCGTTGGTCTCATGGGAAACGCCGGACAGGCCAATTACGTCGCCGCGAAAGCGGGGATCGCCGGGTTTACAAAGGCGGTGGCGCGTGAAGTCGCAAGCCGCAATGTTACGGTAAACGCGATAGCCCCCGGCTTCATAGTGACGGCAATGACCGATTCTCTTAAGGAAGAAGTAAAGAAGGCGTTCCTGGCGCAAATCCCGCTGGGTCGCTTTGCGGAACCTGGGGAAGTCGCCGAACTGGTTCTGTTTCTGGCCTCCGATGCTTCTTCGTACATTACGGGGCAGGTGATAGGCATTAACGGTGGGTTATACATGTAGCGCGAAGCTATTTCATTCGAAGGGAGAAAATGAGATGCCGTCAGAGAAAAGAGTTCGGGAAATCGTAGCGGAGCAGTTGGACAAGGACATAAACGATGTAAAGAGCGAATCATCCTTTATTGAGGATCTGGGCGCGGATTCGCTGGATATCGTCGAACTAGTCATGAAGATGGAAGAGGAATTCGGTATCGAGATACCCGATGAGGAAGCCGAAAAAATCAAAACAGTCAACGATGTAGTCCAGTACATCGCGGCTAACAAGAAATAGTTTATGCGAAGGGTCGCAGTCACAGGTCTTGGGGCGGTAACCCCGCTTGGGGTGGGAGTGGCTTCCTCGTGGGAAGCCGCTCTTGCGGGGAAATCCGGAGTGGCCGCAATCACCAGATTTGACACGTCGGAGTTCTCCACCCGGATTGCCGCCGAGGTAAAGGGGTTCAACCCAGAGGATTTTATCGACAAAAAAGAGATCAAGCGGATGGATCTGTTTATCCATTACGCAATGGCGGCCGCGCACATGGCGATGGAGGACGCGGGGCTTTCTATTGATCCTTCAATTGCGCCGAAAACAGGCGTCTATATGGGAAGCGGGCTTGGCGGTCTCTGCACGCTTGAGAAGTACCATAAGGCGTATCTTCTTGAGGGCGGCCCCAAAAAGATCAGCCCTTTCTTTATTCCAATGCTTATTTCCAACCTGGCTCCGGGACATATCTCCATGCGGTACGGTGCGAAAGGTCCCAATATCCTTACGTCAACGGCGTGCGCCGCTTCGAGCCACGCGATCGGCGAAGGGGTGCGCGCGATACGAAACGGAATCTGCGACGTGGTTATCGCCGGGGGATCCGAAGCGACCATCACTCCCTTGGGAGTCGGCGGCTTCTGCTCCATGAAGGCGCTTTCCACGCGCAACGACGACCCTTGCGCGGCGTCACGCCCGTTCGATGTCGACCGCGACGGTTTTGTGGTAGGCGAGGGGTCGGCAATAATAATACTGGAAGAGCTGGAATACGCGCGTAACCGGGGGGCGAAGATCTACGCGGAGTTTTGCGGGTACGGCGCTTCCGCGGACGCATACCACATCACGGCTCCGGCCCCTGGCGGGGAAGGAGCTGTGCGCGCCATAGCCGCGGCGCTGTCTGACGCTGGTATCAAGGCGGAAGATGTTGATTACATAAATGCGCACGGCACATCAACTCCGTACAACGATCTGTACGAAACAATGGCCATCAAGACCGTATTTGGGGAACGCGCGAAGAGCGTGCCTGTCAGCTCCACCAAATCCATGACAGGTCACCTGCTTGGCGCCTCCGGCGCGCTGGAAGCCATGTTCTGCTCGCTTGCGGTCCGCGACGGCGTTCTGCCTCCGACAATCAACTATACGACTCCCGACCCGGAATGTGACCTTGACTACGTGCCCAACGTAAAGAGAAAGCGCCAGGTGCGGTACGCCATTTCCAATTCTTTCGGATTTGGCGGCACCAACTCGGTGCTGGTGTTCGGACGATATGAAGGATGACGCTATGTCCGGGAACCCTCGCCGCGTAGTTTTCGGGTCCGACCATGCCGGCTACGAAATGAAGCGCTTTCTGATTGAAGTCGTAGCGGGTATGAAAATCGAGGCCGAGGATCTTGGCGCGCATGGAACCTCATCGGTTGATTATCCGGATTACGCGGAAGCGGTGGCAAAGCGTATTTCGAACGGAACGGCGGATGTAGGCGTTCTTGTCTGCGGAACCGGAATCGGCATGGACATTACCGCCAACAAGTTTCCGGGAGTCCGCGCGGCGTTGCTGTACGACGACACCACGGCACGGTGCGCCCGCATGCACAATGACGCCAATATCGCTGTGTTTGGCGGACGAACAATGACCCCGCAAGACGCCGCAAGACGCATGCGCGTATTCCTCGAAGAGCCATACGAAGGGGAGCGCCATAACGCGCGTCTCGACAAGATCCGGGCAATAGAGAAAAAGAACGGGAAATAGCATCTGGCGCTCAGCGCCGGCAAGGAGAGGTTTAGATGTCAATTCTGAAACAGGCCGATCCGGAAATATACGAGATCATCCGGAAAGAGACGGAGCGGCAGGCGTACAATCTCGAACTGATCGCGTCGGAAAACTTTGTAAGCGAAGCGGTGCTTGATGCCGCCGGGTCTGTGCTGACGAACAAGTATGCCGAAGGGTATCCGGATAAACGGTATTACGGCGGCTGCGAGTTCGTGGACATGGCCGAGTCGCTTGCGGTAGAGCGGGCAAAAAAGATTTTTGGCGCCGAACATGTAAATGTTCAGCCTCATTCCGGTTCACAGGCGAATATGGCGGTTTACCTCTCGGTCCTGAGCCCCGGAGACACTATTCTGGGCATGAACCTTTCCCACGGCGGGCATCTTACGCACGGCAGCCCCGTCAATTTCTCCGGCAAGCTGTTCAACGTAGTGTCCTATGGCGTTCGTGAAGATAACGAGACGATTGATTTCGACCAGGTTCGTGATCTGGCCATCAAGCATCGCCCCAAGATGATCGTTGTGGGCGCTTCAGCTTATCCGCGCGTCATCGACTTTTCGAAGTTCCGGGAAATCGCGGATGAAGCCGGCTGCATGGTTATGGCTGACATCGCGCATATAGCCGGAATGGTGGCGGTCGGGTTGCATCCAAGCCCGGTCCCGCACTGCGAGTTTGTTACAACCACCACCCATAAAACTTTGCGCGGTCCCCGCGCGGGCATGATCCTGTGCCGGGAAGAGTACGCCAAAAAGCTTAACTCCGCCATTTTCCCTGGAATCCAGGGCGGCCCGTTGATGCACATTATCGCGGCAAAGGCCGTGGCTCTCAAAGAGGCGATGGCTCCCTCGTTCAAGGAGTATCAGGGACAGATATTGCGCAACGCGCAGGCGATGTCAAAGACGCTGCTTGAGCGCGGCTTTCGGCTGGTCTCCGGCGGTACGGACATCCACCTTATGCTGCTGAACCTGAAAGAATCGACGCTTACGGGTAAAGATGGGGAAAAGGCGCTGGAAAGGGTGGGGATCACGGTCAACAAGAACACGGTGCCTTTCGAGACCCGCAGTCCGTTTATCACCAGCGGAATCCGTATTGGCACTCCGGCGGTTACAACGCGCGGAATGAAAGAGCCTGAAATGGAGCGGATCGCCGGATGGATTGCGGACGTGCTGGCTTCCCCCGAAGACGAGGCGGTACGCAAGCGGGTATCGTCGCAGATCCGCGAGTTGTGCGATCTCTTCCCTCTGTACGCCGGGCGACTGGAGGCATATTCGAAGGCATGAACCCTTGATAGTCACACCGCGCGTTCGCCCGGACTGGGACTCCTACTTCATGGAGATGGCCAGGCTTGTCTCCAGCAGGTCTTCCTGCTTGCGGCGGGCGGTTGGGGCCGTGCTGGTAAAGGACCGGCGGATGCTGGCCACCGGGTATAACGGTGTTCCTTCGGGGATGACCCATTGTGACATCATCGGTTGCATACGCAACCAGATGTCCATTCCGTCCGGAGAGCGGCACGAGCTGTGCCGCGGGTTGCACGCGGAACAAAACGCGATCATCCAGGCGGCCTTCCACGGCGTTTCTATCCGTGATGCCGATCTTTACTGTACGAACCTTCCTTGTGTCATCTGCGCGAAGATGCTCATCAATGCCGGCATCCGGCGAATCGTTTACCAGGAAGGGTATCAGGACCCGCTTGCGATGCAGATGTTGTCCGAAGTGGGGATGGAAATGAAGAAGCTGGAGGAGGCGGCGCAATGAGGTGCCCCCGGTGCGGCCACGATGACAACAAGGTGGTTGATTCCCGGGTAAGCAAGGAAGGCGACGCTATACGGCGCAGAAGAGAATGCCTCTCCTGCCGCCGCCGGTTTACTTCTTACGAACGGATAGAAGAAGAACTTCCGCTTGTCGTGAAGCGTGATGGGCGGAGGGAGTCGTTTGACCGCCAGAAGATCCTCTCCGGAATCAAGAAGGCGTGCGAGAAACGGCCGGTCTCCTACTCCGCCATTGAACATCTCGTGGATTCTCTCGAAATGGAGCTACAGGGCAGCGCCGACAAGGAAGTTTCGTCCGTCCAGATCGGCGAGCGCGTCATGGCGAAACTGCTCCAGATGGATGATGTCGCGTACGTCCGCTTTGCTTCCGTTTACCGCCAGTTCAAAGATGTCAGCCAGTTCGTCGAGGAGATCAAGACGTTGATCACGGAGCCTGTGAACCGGCGCGGAAAGCAATGAGAACGGCGTTGTTCCCGGAAGTTTCCTTCATGCGGGAGGCGATGCGGCTGGCGCGTAAAGGAATCGGGCGCACTAGCCCCAACCCGGCTGTAGGCGCGGTGGTGGTTCGGGATGGCCGTGTGGTGGGGAAAGGGTTTCATCGTGGAGCCGGACTGCCGCATGCCGAAGTTGAGGCGCTTCTCGATGCCGGGGCCGCCGCGCGCGAAGCCGATATGTATGTGACGCTGGAACCGTGCGATCATCAAGGCCGGACCGGGCCATGCACGAAGGCTATTCTCGATGCGGGTATTGCCCGTGTGGCGTATGCGATAGATGACCCAAATCCGAAAGTATGCGGCCGGGGGGCAAAGCGGCTTCGTGAGGCGGGGCTGACGGTACACGCGGGCCTTCTTTCCGGGGATGCTTTTGAAATGAACCGCGCCTGGCGTCATTGGGTAGTCTCGGGCAAACCGTTTGTCACCCTTAAGCTGGCTGTATCGTTAGATGGACAGATCGCCGCCGCCACCGGAGAGTCCCAATGGATCACCGGGGAGCGTGCCCGCCTTGCGGTCCATCGCATGCGCCGTGTTTCGGACGCAATCCTCGTGGGAGGTGAAACGGCGCGCAAAGACGACCCTTTGCTTACTCCTCGCGTTTCAGGCGCGGTTTGTGGTCGCCTTCCCAAGCGTGTTGTTTTGACATCGCGTCCGTTTGAACTCAAGAAAAACCGCCTGTTCAACTCCGCCGGCGGAGGCGTGATTGTCGTATGCGCCTCATGCTACATGTCGGCAAATGAAGCAAAATCTTTTAGCGCCTCCGGCGTCCGGGCGCTACGTCTTCCTTCCAAAAGAGGAAAGATCCGGGCCGCGGATCTGCTTTCCGCGTTGGGAGCGGAAAATGTGACATCCCTTATGGTTGAGGGGGGAGGTAAAACGGCCGGCTGGCTTGTGGAGGAAGGGGCTATCGACCGGTATGTGTTATTTGTAGCCCCGCTGCTGCTCGGAGAAGGAATACGCGCTGTTTCCGGATGGGCCGCCAATGCTCCGTCTTTAGGTAAGAAGATGCTATTTAAAGATATCCGCCGTGTTGGTTCCGATCTGATGGTCGTCGCGGAAAAACCTCTGGCCGCAAAACCTGTTTGACATCCGTTCTTGGGGTTCTCCCTGTTAAACCGAACACTGGCCGGCCTAATTGGGGGCTACTCCAGTTCTCTTTTCATTGCGCAGGCTACCCGGACAAGGCTTTTATCACCACATCGGGAGCTTTTTCTATAACCTTCAAATATGCGCGCGCCGCCGGGTCCGGCGTCCGTTTGCCCTGCTCCCAGTTGCGCAGGGTGTGTAGAGACAGGCCAAAGCGAGCGGAAAAAGACGCCTGTGACAGACCAAGGTTGTTACGGATGGTTTTTACATCGACAACGGCGGGAATATTTACTGTGTAAGAATCCGGCGGCAAAACTCCCTTGGCGATAGCCACGGCCTCTTCCATACTTTCAACAATACGTCTGCCATTCATAGTTCACCTCGTACAATATGTTTGCGCCAGCATGGCGGAAAGCTTCTTGAGGGCATTTCGTTCCAGCGGGCTGATGTTAACTTTTTCATTTTTGGCAAAGATATTCAGGGCAAAAAGCGGGATGTCTGGCGAGTAAAAGAAGTATATAAACCGATATCCTCCACTTTTGCCGCTGTCTTTCCTCGCAAAGCGAACCTTTCGAATGCCGCTTGTCCCTCGAAGGATATCTCCGGCGTTTGGGTTGTGGGCCAAAAATATTAAATTATTTAATCCCGCATAAAATTAATTTCTCTATATTTGCGTTTTCAGCGTTTTGCCGCTTTGCAGGGGTGATCCACGGGCTGTTCTTGTGTTGGTGCTAAATATTACACATGTAATAACAATTGCCGTTTTTTCGTTCTCTGTGGATTATCAGCAATCATATATTGGTAATGGTTTTGAATAACAGCATGTGTCTTGCTGTACAATTAGATGTCTTATAAATAGTAATAACTCGCAATATTCGCTTTTGGGTGAGGTTACTTTGAAAATAAACGGATGAAATAACGGCCGGGCAAACACAGCCAAATGAAAGGAGCCTCCAATGATAACGAACTTTTTCAGGATAAAGTCATTCCGCGGGATCGCGCTTGCTGTAGTAGCGTCGATGGTCTTTGGGTTTGCGGCCTGCGGTGGCGGCGGCAGCGGTGTGTCAACCGGATCTGGAACATCCTTAGACCCATACAAGATCGGCACGGCACAACAGCTAAAAGAGCTGGCCGACCGGGTAAACAGCGGCGAGGAACCTTCCGGCCAGTATTACAAACTTACCAACAATATTGACCTGTCGGAATATGGCGCGGGCTACAACGGCGGCAAAGGCTGGACGCCCATTGGAACCACAGAGTACTGGTTTGACGGAACCTTAGACGGCACAGGCAAAACCATTTCCA
>WRHP01000045.1 GCA_009783195.1 Syntrophorhabdaceae bacterium
TTCAGTTCACTCGCCATAATTTCCACAATACGGGCAAGCGATTCCTTCCCCAGCGAACGGAACAGGATTATCTCGTCCAGCCGGTTAAGAAATTCGGGGCGGAAAACATGGCGCAGCTCTTCCATGACGCCCGCGCGAATTTCGTCGTCTCCCTTGCCGGCCATATCCTGAATCCATTGGGAACCCGCGTTCGAGGTGAGGATCGCCACCGAGTTGCGAAAATCAACCGTCCGGCCCTGGCCGTCTGTCAACCGCCCGTCTTCCAGCACCTGCAGCAGAATATGGAAAACATCAGGATGCGCCTTCTCTATCTCATCAAACAGAATTACAGCGTAAGGCTTGCGGCGGATCGCTTCGGTAAGCGCGCCGCCCTCGTCGTAGCCGATATATCCCGGCGGAGCCCCGATCATACGGGCCACCGAATGTTTCTCCATATACTCGGACATATCGAGACGCACCATGGCCGCCTCGTCGTCGAACAAAAACTCGGCCAGCGCTCTGGCCAACTCGGTCTTGCCTACCCCGGTGGGGCCAAGGAACAGAAACGAACCAATGGGGCGCCGTGGATCTTTGAGTCCAGACTTGGCGCGGCGCACCGCGGCGGACACCAGGCGGACCGCGTCATCTTGCCCCACCACGCGAGCGCCAAGCCGATCCTCCATCGTAAGAAGCTTTCTTACCTCTCCTTCAACGAGCCGGGAGACTGGAATTCCTGTCCACCGCGAGACAATACCCGCGATATCTTCCTCGTCAACTTCTTCTTTCAGGAGCCGGGACGGACCGGCGACATCCGGGCTTGACGCTTCCTCAACCTGTTTCTGCAATGCCGGAATGACGCCGTACTTAAACTGCGACGCTTTCTCCAGGTTTCCTTCGCGCTCGGCGCGTTGCATCTCCGAAATTGCCTGTTCCAGTCTGTCTTTGACGGCGCGCGCGTCGGCAATATGGGACTTCTCCTTATTCCAGCGGTCACGCAGCGCCTGTATCGTATCCCGCAGATCAGCAATCTCCCTCTCGATACTCCGGAGCCGCTCCCGCGACGCCTGGTCCTCTTCCTTGGACAACGCGAAACGCTCCATTTCGAGCTGTTTTTTCTGACGCTCCACCTCATCGATGCTGGTTGGAACAGAATCGAGCTCGATTTTAAGGCGCGAGGCCGCCTCGTCAATCAGGTCGATAGCTTTATCCGGCAGGAACCGGTCGGATATGTACCGATGTGATAGCGTAGCCGCCGCGATCAGCGCGGAATCTTTGATGCGCACCGGTTTATGGTGCGCTTCATACCGATCTTTTAGCCCCCTCAGAATCGAAACGGTGTCCTCAACCGAAGGCTCGCCCACCACAACCGGCTGGAAGCGCCGCTCAAGCGCCGCGTCCTTTTCGACATATTTGCGGTATTCATTGATAGTCGTGGCCCCTACGCACCGCAGTTCGCCTCGCGCCAAGGCGGGTTTGAGCATATTGGAGGCGTCCATTGCTCCTTCCGCCTTCCCGGCGCCCACCAGCGTGTGCAGTTCATCTATGAACAGGACAATCTTGCCTTCCGTCGCGGTTATTTCTTTCAAGACCGCTTTGAGGCGATCTTCAAACTCGCCGCGATACTTCGCTCCCGCTATAAGAGCCCCCATGTCAAGAGCCAGCACCCGCTTCTCTTTCAGCCCTTCAGGGACATCGCCGTTTATCACTCTTTGCGCCAGCCCTTCCACTATGGCCGTCTTGCCAACGCCTGGTTCCCCGATGAGAACAGGGTTGTTCTTCGTGCGGCGTGAAAGAACCTGGATCACGCGGCGGATTTCGTCGTCCCTGCCGATGACCGGATCAAGCTTTTCGCGCCGGGCCGCTTCCGTAAGATCACGGCAATACTTTTCAAGCGCCTGGTACTTCGCCTCCGGATTTTCGTCGGTAATCCGCTGGCTCCCCCGGATGGCGGTCATGGCCGAAAGCAAAGCCTCCCGCGTAACCCCGGATTTTTTAAGAATCTCTCCCGCCTTCCCGCCTGCTTCAGAAGTAAACGCCAAAAGGAAATGTTCCGCGGACAAGTATTCGTCTTTAAACGCGTCCGCCTCTTCAAGCGCCTTGCCAAACAGCGGCTCAAATCGAGGCGACAATCCGCGCGACACCACACCGCTGACTTTCGGCAGCATAGACAAAGCGGCCTCGGTCCCGGACAGCAGTTTCTGTACGGAAACGCCGGTACGAGCCAGAAGCTCCCCTGCTACCCCGCCTTCCTGACGCAGCAGCGCGGCGAAAAAATGCTCTCCCTCTACCTGCGAATGCCCCCGTTCAGAGGACATCCGTACGGCGTCCTGGAGCGCTTCCTGCGATTTCACGGTAAGCTTGTCCATCGATATCATCGATATCCTCCAAAAAGTGTTTTCTTGCGGGGGAAAAACCGGGACGCCCGCGCGTTACGGGCGTCCCCTGGAAAATGCGGCTGCTACTTGAATGACGGCAGCGCGAGAATCAGCCGGATATCTCTGCGTTCCACGAGAAACCGGATCGGCTTGTCGCCCTTTAGTTTATTCATCAGCTTCGTGAACTCCGCCGCGTCGGCCACAGGCTGGCCGTTGACCTGACGGATAATGTCTCCATCCATGAACCCCGCGAGTTCCGCGGGCGATCCTTCCGCAACATCAACAATCAAGGCGCCTTTCATATCCGCCGTATCGAGCCGCCGTGCAAGCTCCGGCGTAATATCCTGGACTGTGAGGCCGGCTCCCTTGGCCGCCTCCGATTCAGCGCCGGAACGCTTCGGGTCTTTATCGGCGCCCAGTTCGGAGATGGTGACGTTGAACGTAATCTCTTTGCCATCCCGGATGGCTTTAACCGTGGTCTTTGTTCCAGGCCTTACAGCCGCCACCAGTCCCGGCAGGTCGTGATCGTCCTGGACGCTCTTGCCGTCAAACACGGTGATAAAGTCGCCGGAGCGAATTCCGGCTTTCTCGGCCGGGCCGCCTTTGCTGACATCGGCCACCAGCGCGCCCTTCTTTCCTTTGAGTCCGAGATTCTCGGCCAGCTCCGGCGTAGTGGGCTGGATGAATACGCCAAGATGCCCGCGCACCACCTTGCCTTTGTCTTTGAGCTGTTCAAGGATAGACTTGGCCAGCCCGATAGGAGTGGCAAAACCAATACCCTGCCCGCCTTGCACGATCGCGGTGTTGATCCCCACGACCTCGCCCCGGAGATTGAAGAGCGGTCCTCCGGAGTTTCCGGGATTGATCGAGGCATCGGTCTGGATGAAATCGTCATACGGGCCGGTTCCGATGATCCGTCCCTTGGCGCTAACGATTCCAGCCGTAACGGTATGCCCCAAAGCGAAAGGATTCCCTATCGCCACCACCCATTCCCCCACATCGAGTTTGTCGCTGTTCCCAAGATCGACATGCGGAAGCTTTTTGCTTGCCTCTATCTTGATAAGGGCAATATCGGTCTTCGGGTCTGTCCCGACGACTTTTGCCTTCAGTTCTTCCTTGCCCAGAAGAGTTACCGTTATCTCGTCGGCCTTCTCGACAACATGGTTGTTGGTAATGATGTATCCATCGTCGGAGACGATGAAACCGGAACCCAGCGACCGCCGCTTCTGCTCTCTGGGCGCATTGCCGAAAAAGTTGTTGAAGAACTCATCGAATGGGTCCGCCCCTCCAAACGGTGAGCGCATCCTTGGCCGGGCAGCAAACTTCACCACCTGCGTCGTCGATATGTTGACAACCGCCGGCGACACCTGCTTTACCAACGAAGGAATATCGACCGGCAGCATCCGGACGCCTGACGGCTGCAACGGCGCCGCCTCGGAAGAATCAGCCGCCGCAACCTGAATCGCCGCCGTTCCTTGCGCCGCTGTATTCTCTTTTACCCACCAGGTCGCATACGACAATGGCGACAGGTCAAGCGCGGAAGCCAGCACCACGCCCGAAATCATGGCCGCGGCCAGCATCACTAAAACTTTACTTTTTCGAACCACTATTTGCCTCCTCCCAAATCAGGGATCGTCTGCTTCTGCACGGCGATGAAGGCCATACGGAGGTGGTATAACCCCTCCCGGAGTATCTCCTCCTCTTTCTCGTCGAGGTTTCCTTTGGTTTTCTCCTGAAGAACCCCAAGAATATCTATAATGTTTTGGGCTTCCTTCAAGTTCACCGGAGTCCGGTTGCCGTCCGATCTCTGAATCATGCCAAGGTTGGCCATCACGCCCATTTGCAGCGACTCCACAAGATCAAGAAACTTCGGAGCAACCGCCTCGCCGCCGGCTTTCCTTTCGCCGCCGCTTTCTTCTTTGATCCCGGAGGCGCCATTTAAGTTCCCGGTCTCTCCCGCGTCTTTCGAATCATTGCCCGCAGGCGGAGCCTCCGACAACTCATCATCGCTCCTGCGGTCGATCACCCGATACCCTTTGTCCTTCTCTTCGTCAGCCATCAGTTATTCACCCTCTGAGTTATTACGACCGGCTCTCCGTCGATACTCTCGACACAGAAATGGTCGGATTCTTTCCATTGAAGCGTTACAGGCATCTTCACCTTTTCGTCGATCAACCTCTTCAGGAAGCGCGCGCCGTATTTCACGGAGAAGCCCGCGCCCGCCAGCGCGGAAAGCGCGGCGTCGGAAACGCGAAGCGTTTTTCCATGCCCGGCCATCATTTTCCGGATGGATTCCAGATAGATTGACGCTATTTTTCTCACCTCGTCGGCCGAAAGCGTGGAAAAGACTACGATATCGTCGAGGCGGTTGATGAATTCAGGCGAAAACCGGTTCTCCGCCGCCTTCAGCACAGCCTTGCGCACCGTCTCAAATTCGCCCGACGCATTTCCAAACCCCATCGGACGCACAAGCTTTGAAAGCTCTTCTGATCCGAGGTTGCTCGTCATTATGATGATCGTGTCGGAGAAATACACCTTTTTCCCGCGCCCATCGGTCAGCCATCCTTCGTCGAAAACCTGCAAGAACAGGTTATGGACGCGGTTATCAGCCTTCTCTATTTCGTCAAGAAGGACCACGGTGTAAGGGTTGTCCCTGACCTGGTTCGTCAAGATCCCTCCGCGCTCGGAGCCCACGATGCCGCGCGGCATGCCGATAAGCTTGTCTACCGCAAGCGCGCCGTCGCGGTACTCGGACATGTCCACGCGAACTAGCTGCCGCTCGTCTCCAAACAGATATTCCGCCAAAGCCTTGGCCATTTCCGTCTTTCCTACTCCGGTTGGCCCAAGAAAAAGCAGCACGCCATCCGGCCGGTAAATATTCGCCTTCAAGGGCCCCTTGTTCATCCGAAGCGCCTTGGCCACCGCTTTCACGGCATCCATCTGCCCGACAAGCCTTTGCGATACGCGCTCCTCCATATTCCGGAACCTGTCTATCACGTCACGGCGGACAAGGTCCTGCGGAGTCTTTGTCTCCGAGGAGACCACCTCCAGGACATCCCTGGCTGCGACGCTTTTCTCTTCGCCGCCGCGTATCTCGACGCGAACGCACGCCGTATCAAGCCAGTTGATCACCTTGTCCGGCAGCCGCAACGACCGCGCATAGCGATCAGACATCGAAATGGCAAAGTCTATAGCCTCATCCAGAACCGTGACGCCGTAGTTGGACTCAAGCCTTGGCTTTAGCCCCATCAAGATCTCGCGGGTCTCGTCTTTTGTCGGCTCGCCGATTTTGACCACCCGGAACCGCCTGGCCAGCGCCTCATCCTCCTGGATGATGCCTTTGTACTCGGTCGCCGTGGTCGCGCCGATGATCTGGACCTCTCCGCGGGCCAGCGCCGACTTGAATATGTTCGCCGCGTCCGACGGAACGCCCATGGCGGAGCCCGCCCCCACAACCGTGTGAGCTTCGTCCACGAACAGGATGATGTTCTTGCTCTCCTTTACCTCGGCGATAATCTTCTCTATACGGTCCTCGAACATCCCCCGGAACACTGTTCCGGCGACGATAGTGTTCATCTGCAGGTTGACAATCTGGCGCCCCCGCAGCCGCTCCGGAATCCGGTGAGGCTCGAACTCGAAGCGCATCGCCAAACCCTCGGCCACCGCGGTCTTTCCTACGCCGGGGTCGCCAAGAATCATCACCGAGTTGCAACGGTCCTTGTGGCACAGATACTCGACAATCTGGTCTATCTCCGCGTCCCGGCCAATGATGGGCGGAATTTTCCCCTCATGCGCCAGACGATTCAGGTTGACCGCGAAAAGCCGCAGGTTCGCCGGAAGCTCGTAGCGCTTGTTTGACTCCTCAACTTTCTCCTGCCGGTTGCTCAACTGCGCCGAGAACCGTGAAAGCGCGATAGACGGTTCGACTCCGTAAGCCTTGAGAACCCGCGCCGGAACAGACTGGGCCTCCTGGAAAATCCCAAGAAACAGATCAATCGCTTCGATCTGCGACCGGCGGCCGCGCCGCGCGCTTTCCCACGCAACACGGAAAACCTGCTTCGTGGCCGGAGGCACTTTCAACCCAACGCCGAGGTATTGGCGCGAAACATTCAGGTGCTCGTTCACCGAATTACGGACCGCCTCCACATCGAGACCGATGGAGCCCATCAGCTCCTGGAATACCGCCTTCTCCTCTTCCGCGAAAGCAATAAACAGGTGTTCGAGCCCAAGATAATAATGATGCCGACGCTGAGACTCCTCGATCGAAGCGTTCAGCACGCGATGCCCGGATTCCGACAATTTTTCCCTATAAAACGATATTTCCATCATAAAGATGGCATCCCCCTGACTTCCACTTGCGTCCCTTACCGGGTTGCCCCACGCATTGCAAGCAGCCGCTCCACCCTTTTCCCGGTCGGTGGATGCGTGCTGAATAAACTCTTTAGCCCACCGCCTGTCAGCGGGCTGAGAATAAACATGTGCGCCGTGGCCGGCGAGGCGGCCATTGGAACTTTATTTGCCCAGGCGGAAATCTTTTCCAGGGCGTTGGCCAGCGATTCCGGTCTGCCGCAAAAACGCGCCCCGGACGCGTCGGCCCGGTATTCATTGGAGCGGGAAATAGCCATCTGGACCAGCATCGCCGCAAGCGGCGCCACGATTACGGACACCAGCAGCACAAGCCCTCCGCCGCCGCCCCTATTGTCCCGGTTGCCGCCTCCGCCAAAGATGGCCGCGAACCTAGCTATGTTGGCCAGCATCATTATCGCGCCGGCCAAAGTCGCCGCGATTGTCCCGATCAGGATATCGCGGTTGCTGACATGCGCTATTTCGTGCGCCATCACGCCTTCGAGTTCATCTTCGCTCAGAAGACGCCGTATGCCGGAAGTAACCGCCACAGCCGCGTTTTTCGGGTTTCTGCCGGTAGCAAAAGCGTTCGGAGAATCCTGTGGAATAACATAAACTTTCGGCATCGGAATACCGGCGGCCAAAGACAGCCTGTTTACCATCGCGTAAAGCTGGGGATCTTCGCTTTCCGATACTTGCTTTGCGTTGTACATCCGCAGCACTATCTTGTCGGAAAACCAGTAAGATCCGATATTCATAACCACAGCCATTCCGAAAGCGATCATCATTCCCGATTGTCCGCCGATGACATTTCCGACCAACACGAAAATGACCGTCAGCAGCGCAAGCAGAAAAGTGGTCTTCAAGGTATTGGTCATGCTTTCCTCCAAGCTTCTCCAATGATTAGTTCCATTATATACGTTTCAGTTCCAATGCCCTCGCGGATCGGGGTCTTCGTACCTCTCAAGCTTGTCCACAAGCTTGACGAGTTCTTCCGAAGCCGATTTCGGCGCGACTATGTTAAGAATGACAAACTGGTCGCCCCGCTCTGTCTTTCCGGCAGCCGAAGCTCCTTTTCCCTTCAATCGCAGCTTTCGTCCGCTTGAGGAACCCGGAGGCACCGTCACCATAACCGGGCCGTCTACAGTAGGAACCCGTATCTTTGCTCCTTTGACCGCTTCGGAAAAACGGATCGGAACATCCAGCAAAATGTCGTTTCCATCCCTTCGGAAATATGGATGCGGCTGCATCCGCAACTGAACGATCAGGCCGGAAGCTTTCCTTCGGGCCGCCGGGTCCTCTCCTTTGGAAGAAACCCGTATGGTCGCGCCGTCTTTTGCCCCCGCCGGAATCTTTACCTTGACCAGTTCTTCCTCTTCCGTTATCCCGTGGCCGAAACAAACCGGGCAGCCCTGCCGTCCGGATTTTCCGCTCCCCCCGCACTCCCGGCAGGTTTTGGGCCTGCGATACCGGACTTCGCGGACGCCTCCGTGGATCATATCCATGAAATCCACTAAAACTTCCACGCGGATGTCCTCTCCGCGACCTGGCGAAGCGGCCTCGCCTGAATCTTCCTGGCGAAAGATTTGCCCGAGTATGTCATCGAGGTTAAGTGAGCCGCGCCCGCCTCCGGCGGACCTGCCCCCCCGAAACGAGCCGCCGCCAAACGGATCCCAGCCGCCAAATCCCCCTCCGCCAAACTGGCCACCCGTAAAAGCGCCTTTCCGGATAGCGTCGTACTCTTCCCGTTTTTTGCGGTCGCCAAGCACCTCGTTTGCTTCATTTACATCCTTGAAACGCGCCTCCGCGTTTTTGTCCCCCGGATTTACGTCCGGATGGTGCTTCTTGGCCATGCGGCGAAACGCCTTCCGGATCTCGTCCTGAGTGGCGCTTTCCGAAACTCCCAGGACTTCGTAATAATTTTTCCGTGGGTCCATCTATAATCCCCAGCCGAACCGGCAACGCGGCCGCCCCCGCCACGCATGGCCGGGACGGCCACACCCGATCCGATGTCTTTTATTTCACCGCTACGTCGATCTGCCTTTTCTTTGCCTGCTCCTTCTTAGGAAGGGTCAGTTCGAGAATGCCTTCTTTAAGGCTTGCCGAAATCTTTTCCTGATCGACCGAGGCCGGAAGGGAAAATGTCCGCTGAAATGTGCCGTAAGCGCGCTCGATCCGGTGGTAGTTCTCTTCCTTCACATCCTTTTCGATCTTGCGCTCTCCCTTCAGGACAAGAAGCCCATCCTTGACCTCGATGCCTATCTGGTCCTTCGTCAAACCGGGCATCTCGGCTTTTACGACCACAACCTCGTTGGTTTCATAAATATCGACCGCCGGGGTCCACATGCCAACCCCCAGCCTCTCTTCCTTGCCGCGGGAGCGGGACATGGTATCTTCGAAAAGCTGGTTCATTTTCTCCTGGATCGAAGAAATGTCTCTCATCGGGTCCCACCAACGAACGATCTTCATGTCTCGTACCCTTCCTTTCTCAGTTTACAGATACCTTTATATGCTTTGGTTTTGCCTGTTCCCGCTTGCCAAGCCGGATCTCCAGGATGCCGTCCTTAAGCTCCGCGCTAACCTTGTCGGGCTCCACGGAGTCAGGCAAAACGAACGAACGCTGGAAGCTGCCATACACGCGCTCGATCCGATGATAGCTCTCTTCTTTCACATCTTTTTCAAACTTGCGCTCGCCCCTCAAATGAAGAGTTCCCTCGTCGACTTCGACGTTTACCTGCTCCTTGGTCATACCGGGAGTCTCGGCCTTCAGGACAATCTCCTGCTCCGTCTCAAATATGTCTACAGCGGGATGCCATGCCCCATGAGCATTCGACTCCACATCCCCCATCGAAGGGTCAAAGGTTTCACCGCAAACGCGGCTTACGCAATGCCGCCGATCGCCCATCTCTCTTGCGGGGTCCCACCAGCGAATAATCGTCATGTTTTTATCTCCTTTCGCCGCCGCCCATGAAACCTTGACGGCTTCTCTTTATGTTGCGCGGGCGTTACTTTTTCGCCGGATCCTCATATTCCGCGTCCACCACGTCGCCTTCCTCCTGCGCTTTCTCCTGGGCGCCGCCTTCCGCCTGGCCGCTTTCCGCCGAGGAAGCCGAAGCCTGCTTGTACATGTGTTCCGCCAGAGCGTGCGACTCTTTTATCAGCTTGTCCGCCGCGCTTTTCAGGACGGACTCTTCGTTGGACTTGAGCGCCTCTTTGGCTTCCTCTAGCGCGGAGTCTACTTTGGACGCCACGTCAGCCGGAACCTTTTCGCGGTTCTCCTTGAGCATTTTCTCCGTGTTGTAGACCAGGGAATCGAGGTGGTTGCGCGCCTCGACGACCGCCTTGTGCTTGCGGTCTTCTTCCGCGTGCGCCTCGGCCTCCTTGACCATTTTGTCGATATCGCTTTTGTCGAGCCCGGTCGACGCCGTTATCGTAATTTTCTGCTCCTTGCCTGTCCCTTTATCCTTCGCGTTAACATTGAGAATTCCGTTCGCGTCTATATCGAATGTCACCTCGATCTGCGGAACACCCTGCGGCGCCGGCGGAATGCCGTCGAGGTGGAACCGGCCAAGCGTGCGGTTGGCGGAAGCCATATCACGCTCGCCCTGAAGAACATGGACCTCCACGCTTGGCTGGCTGTCAGCCGCCGTGGTGAAAATCTCGCTCTTGCGCATCGGAATTGTGGAGTTGCGCTCAATGAGCTTCGTCATGACGTTGCCCTTGGTTTCGATACCCAGCGACAGCGGAGTTACGTCGAGAAGCAGCAGATCTTTTACCTCGCCGCCAAGAACGCCGGCCTGCACGGCCGACCCGGCCGCGACCACCTCGTCCGGGTTAACGCCCTGGTGCGGGTCTTTCCCGAAGAACCCCTTGACCATTTCCACAACCTTCGGGATTCGGGTGGAGCCGCCAACAAGAACCACCTCGTCGATTTTGGAAGCGGAAACCCCCGCGTCCCGTATCGCCATTTCGCAAGGCCTCAGCGTCCGCTCAAGGATGTCTTGAACCATCTGCTCGAACTTCGACCGCGAAAGCTTCATCTGGAGGTGTTTGGGGCCGGAAGCATCAGCCGTGATAAACGGCAGGCTGATCTCGCTCTCCATCGTGGAGGAAAGCTCGATCTTTGCCTTCTCCGCCGCTTCTTTGAGCCGCTGCAAGGCGGTGCGGTCCTTGGACAGATCAATTCCCTGGTCTTTGCGGAACTCGTCGATGATCCATTCGATCAGCCGCTGGTCGAGGTTATCGCCGCCAAGGTGCGTATCGCCGTTGGTCGATTTCACTTCGACCACGTTGTCGCCTACCTCAAGAATCGAAATGTCGAAAGTGCCGCCGCCAAAGTCAAACACCGCGATAAGCTCGTTTTTCTTCCGGTCAAGCCCGTAGGCCAGCGCGGCTGCGGTGGGCTCATTGATGATACGGAGCACTTCCAGCCCCGCGATCGTCCCGGCATCCTTGGTCGCCTGCCGCTGCGAGTCATTGAAGTACGCGGGAACCGTTATGACCGCCTGCTTTACCTCTTCCCCAAGATAGGTCTCGGCGGCTTTTTTCAGCTTTCCGAGAATCATGGCGGAGATCTGCTGCGGGGTGTACTCCTTGCCGTCGGCCATCACGCGGGCATCCTGGTTCGCCCCCTTGACGATCTTGTAGGGAACAAGGCGGGTTTCCTCGCCTACCTCTTCAAACCTGCGCCCCATGAACCGCTTGATGGAAAAGATGGTGTTCTCCGGGTTCAGCACAGCCTGGCGCTTTGCGACCTGACCCACCAGGATCTGCCCGTCTTTGCCAAACCCCACGACAGACGGCGTAAGCCGGCTGCCTTCCTCATTAATCAAGACCTTCGGTTCGCCACCCTCCATGACCGCCACGACAGAGTTTGTCGTTCCAAGGTCAATTCCGATAATCTTCGCCATAATTCAACTTCCTCCTGTTTATTTATTGGGTCTTTATTGGATCTTCAGCAGTTTGTCGATGTAGCGGAACAACGTTTGGCCATCCACCGGCTTGGTCACAATGCTTACAGCTCCGGACTCCAGCGCCCACATCCTGCGCTCGCTCCCGATCCTGCTGGCCATGAGGATCACCGGAATCCTCGAGGCCACCTGGGCGATCCGCATCTGCGCGTCCATACCGCAAAGGGACGGGGTATCAAGATCCACCACGACCAGGTCCGCATTCTCGGCCATCAGACGCCTAAGCCCCTCCGTGCCGTCGTTCCACAACTCCGGGAGAGCTCCAGCCTCGGACAGCATCCCAAGTACCGGTGCCAGCGGGGTGAAGTCGTCGTCCGTCGCGTCGGCGATCATCACCACTTTCCACTTTGTCGTAACCGTCAGCGATACCAACTGTTTCCTCCGACTGGAACAAATACAAATGGCGTACCAAACAAGAATCAACACGAATAACAATGTTAATGTTGCGATTTTAAACAGATTTTTAGATTAAATTTTTTATACAAGGAAGAAAAAACGAAGCGCGGGAACCCATCGTGCCATTTTGGCGTAGCTCGCAATGGCATGGGTATGCCAGAATGGCGTGGCCTATACTCTGTATTATTGGTGGCGCACAACTCAAGGGGAGCAGGATACGCCGATACCCGCATTATCACAGGGTTACAGCAGGCAATTTCGGATGGCTCCGGCCATAGAGCAAAAAGCGCCCGTCAAAGCCGCAAGCGCAGGCAAGGGCTACAACACGTTACAGGCATGGATTAGAACAGTGAAGCACCAAAAGCTCAAAGAGGAAATCCGCGATGTGGAAATCATACGCCGCTATACAGAAAGCGTCGAACGGACATTAACACCGCCGAAAAGCTACGGAAAACCGAATTAGGCTTGTAATTGCAATATCTTTTCAGGGAGCAATTGCAACTTGAAACTTTCCTCGCTTAATCGCATCGCCATTTTGAAAGCCTCATAATCATGTACTGAATCAGGAATTGCCAAACCGCATTTCATAATCCAAATATCATTCCTGTTTTTGACATTACGCTTATAAGTTGACCCTTGATTCAAATACAGAACTTGATTGCGGCTCTCTCCATTTTCGGGATAAAGGTAGTAGCCTTGCATGGCGTCGAATCTGAACATATAGGCAAGAACTTGCAAATAGTCCTTGTTGCCGATATTTGTTGCAGGCTTATATTTCGCGTCAGCTATCACTCTATGGTCATCATCTATGCTAATGAAGTCAGGATAGATACGCCCCTCTTTGTTGCCGTGCATATTCGTAAACAACTGTTGAACTCCGACACCTGTTTTATTCATTGGATGGTAAAAGCCATCCGAAACCAACATATTCACGTACTGTTCCCAAAGCCATGAGCCATCAAACAAGATACCGTGAATGTGTTTTACGCCAGAGCCAACTTGGTGTTTTTCGTATTGCAAAATCATAATGCACAAATTTTGCAATGCCCTGTACTCATGATAGTATGCGTGGCGAATGGGTTTTTTCTTATTCGTATCGACTACTTTCCGTCTGTCGTGAAAGGCATATTCACTCGTGGCTTCGACGACGGACGCAACCTCATCTCGTA
Source organism: Syntrophorhabdaceae bacterium (assembly GCA_009783195.1). Classification (GTDB taxonomy): domain Bacteria; phylum Desulfobacterota; class Deferrimicrobia; order Deferrimicrobiales; family Deferrimicrobiaceae; genus UBA2219. Next base: position 13,234 of record WRHP01000045.1, read on the forward strand.
CTTTTCGCAATAGTTGATAACCGTAAGGTTTTGTTTTGATGAATTCAATGGCGTGGCGAATCAATTCCATCAGATGATTATCAAATGAGAACTCTCGTTGGCTGTAAGCTATGTTTCCAGCAAAAGGAGTATTCTTCTTTATATGTCCTGCAATATCTATTGCGCCTTTGATGTTGCTGTCATTATAGCTGTACCTGATATATGTTTTGAACGTACCTTTGCGCAAAGCGGTTTTTAAATAATAGGGGAAGATGAACAGTAATAAATTGAACAAGCGGTGGTCACGGTTAACATCTGTGTTTAGTTCCAGAATGTTCGGGAAATCCATAACCCGTTCAAGCATATATTGAAGAAAAAAATCCTGATCGCCGTTTGAAAAGCGTGATTGGATGGTTAAACGCTCGCGTCCCATTCCCAAGAAGCCCATCACATTGCTCGTTCGGAATGATTCATTCGTACTTTGCAAAATCATCTGGTTGTCTGTGATGTCGTCTGATTCCCTGATATGGCCAGGGAACACAAACACACCTTCCTTTTCAAGTTGCTCGATGGTCTTATCGGCAATTTGCTTCGTAAGGTTCGGTATTGCGGAGAATTCGATTTTACTTCTTGCTGTGTTGTCCTTAACCATCATTGTCGTCGTCCTTGGAAGCACCTGCTTTTTCATAGGCTTCTTTGAATTTTTCAAGAATGCCTTTTTCGTCATACATTCCGCGAATATAATCTTGGAGTAAAGGAGCAAGATAATCAGTCCATAACTGTTCAAAGGTCAGCGTTTTCAGTTTTAAGAAATACGACGCACCAATGTGATAGTTCTCATTCAATTCTTCGACATCTGCGATGACTTCATTCAGCGAGTTTATCCTGCGGATGGCTTCATCTTTTTCTTCAAGTCCATCCAGCATTTCAAGCCGCTCACTCGCTTTAATCTCAATGAATCGAAAACGCCGCCGCATAGCAAAATCGAAACTATCCACCGAGCGGTCAATATCGTTCATAGTCCCGATAATATAAATATTGTCAGGAATAAAGAATTTTTCCTCTGGATTCTCGTGCAGATTGGCATACTGCGTTGACACCTCTCCGGCTTTTCCGCGATAGCCAGGGTCTAACGCGAAGAATAGCTCACCAAAGATTTTTGAGATTTCGCCCCTGTTGATTTCGTCGATTATGAACACGAAAGGCGAGGAACTTCCACTCTCAGAATACACAAATGGTCTTAATCCGAGGTTGTCTTTCATGTATTGGACAATCGCTTTTCGATAGTTGTCATTTCCACCCAACGGAACACCGGGCAGGCCACGATAAATGTTGTATAGCTGTTCTTTGTTATAAAATCGGCTCTTGCCAGAAATCCACTCGCCATCTCCATAATCGCCTTTGTATGTACGGGTGGCAAGACCAGTTCCAAGTTCATTCAATTCGATAGGAAAAAACTTCTTCCCCTGTGCATAGGGAAT
>WRHP01000046.1 GCA_009783195.1 Syntrophorhabdaceae bacterium
AGGAAAAGAAACGCCTCTTGATGTAAGCGGAGTTTTCATCGCCATCGGGCACACCCCCAATACGAAAGTCTTTGAGGGACAGCTTGAGCTAAAAAACGGTTACATAGCGCTTCGTGAAGGGGCGCGCACAAGCGTAGAGGGAGTGTTCGCGGCCGGAGATGTTCACGATACGATATATCGCCAGGCGATCACCGCCGCCGGTTCGGGATGCCGGGCGGCAATCGAGGCGCGGCATTTCCTTGAGATGGAATCCGACGGCGCTTAAGTATTCAAAAGGCTTTCGGCAAGATCACGCTCTTGCCGAAAGCCGATAAATCATACTTGAACCCGGATTCGTCACCAGACATTAATTTTTAATGACGGCTATGGGTTAATAGTTTGTTTATCGCGTAAATCCGGCAAATATCTTATCTTTTAACATCCGCATGGATTTATTGGACTACAATTACATATCTGTATTTATGTAATGCTGATGTTCTGTTTTTCTCATTTGTCACGCCGGAGATACGCCTTTTTGGACACCCGTAATGAGTGATCGGCAAGGCGCGTAGAATTATCGCGCGCGATAAAATGTAACTATCTTGATAGCAATCGCTTGCAATTCCGCCGATATTATATTATTTTACGTAAATCTTGTTTACACGTTGCGGCTCCCCACTCATTTGTGAATTCCCCGCAGGCCAAGGAGACTAACCGATCTTATGTCGTTTCATGAATTTGGCTTTTCCCCGGAGATTTTGAAAGCGGTAACCGACATGAAATATGGAGCGCCGACGCCCATCCAGGCAAAAGCGATCCCGCGTGTGCTGGAAGGACGCGACATATTGGGGTCCGCCCAGACAGGCACCGGAAAAACCGCCGCGTTCGCCCTGCCTATACTCCAGAAACTGCTCGCCGCCGGCAAACCAAAACGCGGCCGCCGTCCCATCCGCGCTCTTGTGCTTACACCAACGAGAGAACTGGCGCTCCAGGTCGGACAAAGCTTCTCATCTTACGCCGCCAGCACATGGCTGCGGCAGGCAACCATCTACGGAGGCGTCAGCCAGCGCCCCCAGGAACAGATGCTACGAAAAGGGGTGGACGCCCTTATCGCAACTCCCGGACGGCTGCTTGACCTTGTAAACCAGCAGCTTGCCAACCTCTCGGCGGTGGAAATCTTTGTCCTCGACGAAGCGGACCGAATGCTTGACATGGGCTTTATACCCGACATCCGCCGCATAATAGAAAAGCTTCCCGGTCAACGCCAGACATTGCTGTTCTCCGCCACCATCCCTTACGACATCGCCAGGCTGGCGGACACAATCCTGCGCGATCCGGTCCGTGTCTCGGTTGCGCCGCCGTCCGCGCCCGCGGAAGCGGTCGATCATTTCCTTTACTATGTCGAAAAGACAGAGAAAGTATCTCTGCTAAAACATCTGCTTCAGGCAGACGAATCCATAAAAAACGCTTTGGTGTTCTCCAGAACACGGCACGGCGCCGACCGCGTAGAGCGGTTCTTGAGCCGGGCAGGCATACGGGCCGAAGCGATTCACGGCGACAAATCCCAATGCGCCCGCGAACGGGCGCTTTCGGCGTTCAAAAAAGGGACGGTTCGGGTTCTGGTCGCAACCGACATCGCGGCAAGGGGGCTAGATATCGTAGAGCTTTCGCACGTGTTCAACTACGACATGCCCAACGATCCGGATACGTATATCCACCGCATCGGCCGCACGGGAAGAGCCGGGCTTTCCGGCACCGCCATCTCCTTCTGCGGCTTCGAGGAACGCCCTATACTGGCCTCGATAGAACGGCTGATCCAGAAGCATCTGACGGTGGTTAAGGAGCATCCCTTCGCCTCGCCGGCAAAAGCCGGTCCGCCCACCCCTCTTGATCGGGACCGTAAGGAACCGCGCCCCCGCCCATACATGATCACCGTAGACGCAAACTTCCTCTCATCTATGCGCGCCCAAACGGCGGGACCGCCGCCTTCCAAAGCATCGCGTCAAACAGGAGAGCAATCGCGCCCGACAGCGGGAGCGGGCAGCCGTAAACCCGCGCGCCGGGATACGCCGCGCAAAGGCCGCGCCCCCCGCCGCAAATAAGTATAAAAAGCCGCGCCTTTCAAGGCATTTACCGAGTGAAAAAACGCCACATCCCCGCCCATCCGTACCTGCTCCTGGCGATGGCAACCCTTTTCTGGTCGGGAAACTTCGTCATAGGGCGGGCCGTACACGCGCGCATCCCGCCGATCGGAATGGCATTTTGGAGATGGGCCATCGCCCTGTGCGTTTTGCTGCCCTTTGCGTGGCCGCGTCTCAAGCTCCAGTGGCGCGCTATCCTCCGGTTATGGAAAACGGTCATCCCGCTTGGTGTACTGGGGATCGGCTCGTTCAACACGTTTGTCTATATCGGGCTACGCGACACAACCGCGACAAACGCAATCCTTATGAATTCCGCCTGCCCCGCGTTTATCGTGGCGATTTCCTGTATTTTCCTTGGCCTGCCGGCGACTTCCCGTCAGCTTGCCGGCATCGCGGCATCGCTGCTCGGCATAGGGACAATCGTCTGCCGCGGACACCTCGAAAACATGCTTTCCCTTTCTTTCAATCGCGGGGATTTGTGGATTCTGTCAGCCGTCTTGTGCTGGGCGATCTATACCAGCCTGCTCAAGCGCCGCCCGGAAGAAATACATCCGCTTGCCATGCTAAGCGCCATGATGATAATTGGCGTGACCTGCCTTGCCCCCCTGTATGCCTGGGAAATGTCGCGCGGAATAATGATAACGCCAGACGCGGCAACAGCCGCCGTCCTGCTCTACCTGGCGCTTCTGGCCTCGCTTGCGGCCTACATATTCTGGAGCCAGGCGGTGGAAGAGATCGGCGCTAACCGGGCCGGCGCATTCCTCCACCTCATGCCAATGTTCGGGTCGCTGCTCGCGGTGCTGCTTCTTGGTGAATCTTTCCGCCCGTTTCACGCCGCAAGTATCGCGCTGATACTTTCAGGAGTCACATTGGCGGGCGGCGGCTCCGCGCCCGCGCGGCGTCACGCAAAATCTCCCGGAACTTAAAAAGCGGCATCGTTGTCATAACTAAGCATGAATTGTCTTGAGCATCACCCAAGGCAATCTTTAGTGTTTTGAAAACAGAACCGGCAACCCCAAAGCGGCGCTTTTACCACGCCGCTGCCTGAAGAATTGTTCCTGAAAAAGAAAGGGCGCCCAATCATGCGGAATAACAGCGCTTTAATTGTATAAAAAAACAGCGCTGACGCTTGGGTGTCACAAAGCAATGGTTTTCGATTTTTAGTATGTAAAAAACTAAAAAAGGAGCTGTCCACCAACATGCGAAATGCTTTGCTAAGCATCCTGCTTTTTATCTGCGCCGTCATGGGCGCGGCCAACGCGCACGCGCGCGCCGAAGCCCCCCGCCTGAACATCAACAGCGACTACAGCGCCGTTGCCGTCGTGCCCGGAAAGCCGGTAACCATCAATATTCTCATCACCATCGAGACGCCGGTCATCACGCAGCGCGTCGCTCGCCAGCCCGTGGCCGTAAGCCTGGTCATTGACCACTCCGGCTCCATGTCCAGCGCGAAAAAGCTCGATTACGCCGTCCAGGCGGGCAAAGTGCTGGTGCGCGGCCTGGAAAAAAACGACCAGTTTTCTCTTGTCATTTACGACGACAAAGTCAAAGTGCTGTACCCGCTTGGGAAAATCAAAGACAAAGAGCACATTTACAACCTGCTCGACAGCATTCAGCCCGGCGGCTATACCTTCCTCTCCGGCGGGCTTGAAAAAGGCATCAGCCAGTTTGCGAACAAATCATTTGGCGGCGTACGCCGTGTCGTGCTGCTTTCCGACGGTCTGGCCAACCGGGGCATCACCAACCCGGAGCAGGTTGCGGCTATCGCGTATGAATCCCGCAAGAAGGGCGTAAACGTCTCGTCTGTCGGCCTTGGCCTTGATTATGACGAAGACCTGATGCAACTGATTGCCCAGCGCGGCGGCGGCCAGTATTACTACGTCAAGGACTCCGAGGATCTGCCCTCCATCTTTCAGCGCGAACTGGCTTTGGCGACCGATGCCTATACATGCAACCTGAATACGCGCGTCATTTTCTCGCCTCGCGTAAGCTCCAACCGGGTTTACGGCTACAACACCGGCAAGGAGAACAAGGAAACCCGCGTTGAGATGAGCGAACTCAGCTCCGGCGAAAAACGCCAAATGCTTATGAGCGTAACTTTTACGCCCGACTCTTCGGGCGGCAAACAGCACCTTGGCGATTTGCGCATGGTTTACAACGACGCCGACGGCAAGGAACAGGTTGTTGAAGCGCCTCTTGCCGTTACCCTGGCGGCAACCGAGGCCGACGCCGCCAAAGCCAACGCGAAAGCCGAAGTTTCCATTCGCAAAGTACAGGATGAAATTCTGATCGCGCAGGCCGACGAAGCCCAGGTCGCGGCCATGAAAGCTCTTGAGCAAGGCAAAAAAGACGAAGCTAAAAAAATTCTCTCCGCAAACGCGCCGTCTCTGGCCGCCGCCGCGCCGCGCAACCGTGAGGTGGCCGCCAAAGCCGAACAGCTAAAATTTGCCGAAGAAAGTCTCGATGCCGCCGCTCAGGATGTGGAGTTGCGGCAATCCATGGTGAAGAGCAGTAAAAACACCGCCTACCTGAGTTCACAAGGCGTAAAGCAGGGCATCCTTCTCCAAAGCGGCGACAAGGGCACACAGGTGGAAAAACTGCAAAAAGCTCTGGCTGCCAAAGGGTTTTATACCGGCCCGATCAACGGTGTTTACAGCGATGCCGTAACCGAAGCGGTCAAGGCTTACCAGAAAGCGAATTCCATAACCGCCGACGGCGTATCCGGCCCGGCCACACTGCGGTCGCTTGGCATGTAACGCCTGCCCGCAAACAAGCTAAAAACGGGAAGACCGATATTTCCGGCTAAAAACGGAAATATCGGTCTTTCTCGCATAACAACCCTCTCCCGCCTAAAGACCTAATCCTCGCGGCAACCGTCGCCGCAGCCGCCACACGATTCTTCTTCCTCTTCTTCCTTCTTTTGATCCTCTTGCGGTCCTTTCGCGTAGCGGCGCAGTTCATCAAGCCGGTTTTCCGTCATCCGGTAGAAGCTTCCCTCCGGATATGTTCCGTCCGGGGCGGCGTCGCCCGCCGGAATTCCCGTAAGTATCTCTATGCCTTCCTCGACACGGTCAATCGTCCATATACGGAATTTGCCGTCCCGCACAGCCTCGACTACTTCCTCTTTCAGCAGCAGATTCTTGCGGTTCCTGGACGGAATTATTACGCCATGGGTTCCGTCCAGCCCACGGAAGCGGCACAGATCAAAAAATCCCTCTATCTTCTGGTTTACTCCGCCGACCGGCTGCACGCCGCCGTTTTGATCCATTGATCCGGTGACGGCAATTCCTTGCTTAAGCGCAACGCCTGAAATCGCGGATAAAAGCGAGTAAAGCTCCGCGCAGGTCGCGGAGTCGCCCTCTATCAATCCGTAAAGCTGCTCAAACGTCAAGGAAGCGGTAAAGCTTAAGGGAGCCTTCACCGCGAATTTCTTCCCAAGGTAGTTCGACAGAATGAGAACCGCTTTTTCGTGTATCTTCCCCGACATCTTCGTCTGACGCTCGATATTCATGACACCGCCGCCACCCACATACACGCTTGCGGTAATGCGGGACGGTTTTCCGAATCTGTGGTCACCGCCGTCGTACACCGCCAGTCCGTTTACCTGCCCTACCAGCTCTCCATCGGTATCGACGATCAGAGTGCCTTCCGTCGCCATCTCGCGCAGCCGGTCCTCCATCATGCTGTTCCGGCAGATCTTCGCCCTCACCGCGTTTCGGACGTGGCTTCCGCTGACCACACTCGACTTTTCCTTCAAAGCCCAATAGTTGGCCTCTTGCAGCAAATTGGAGATGTCGCTGAACCTGGTCGACAGCTTCCCCTGGTCCTCGGCCAGCCGCGCGCCGAAATCCACCACTTTGGCCACTCCTTCCGCGTCAAACGGAAGAAGCCCTTCGGATGCGCTTTTAGAGGCAATAAAGCTGGCGTAGCAGCCAAGGCTTTCGTCGGTTCGCGCGATACGGGAATCAAAATCCGCCTTCACCTTGAACAGTTCGCGGTAGTCCTCGTCTTTGTTGTACAGGAGGTAGTAGATTTCCGGGCTGCCTATCAGGATGATCTTCACATTCAGCGGTATCGGCTCCGGTTTCATCATCGCGGTGGAAACAAGCCTATACCGCTCCATAACGTCCTCGATCTTGACTTCTTTCTCCCGCACCGCGCGCTTGAGCGATTCGTAGGAGATGAAATCCCGCAAAAACTCCAGGGCCGGAAGCACAAGAAATCCGCCGTTTGCCTTGTGAAGCGCCCCTCCTTTGATCATGGTGAAATCAGTGAACGTCGCTCCCATCTGAAACTTGTGTTCCACCCTGCCAAACAGGTTGAAATAGGTCGGATTGTTCTCAAATACGCACGGAGCGCCGGTCGCGCGGGCGTTGTTCACGATGAGGTTCACGGAATACCGTAGAAAATCCGGTTCCTGCTTCGCCGTCTTCACTATCGGCGTCTGGGAATTCTGGCCCTTTGGCTCCTCGACATCACCCTTGAAGTCGTCAAGCTTTGTCAGCACATCCTCGTGCACTTCGTCCAGGTAAGCGTTAAGCTTTTCATTCCCGCTGTATTTGCGCCGGATCTCATCGAGACTGTTCTCCAGAACGGAAAGCGCGGCGGTGCGTTCGAGATCCGTAAGCGCCTTTTTGGTCTTTTTATCCTCATCTTTCAGTATCCGGATGACGTCATCCAGTTGTTCCTGCACGATCCTTCTGTACTCCCGCATCTCGTCCTTTTGATCTTCAGTGAAAGTATCGAACTCCTCTTCACTGATCGGTTCGCCTGAAACGTTCACCGCCACGACGTTGTACCCGTTGACCGACCGCTGAACCCTGAAGCTCTTGGCTTCGGCCTGCGTCTCGAAAGCGCCGAAAAGTTCCTTACGTTTAACCTGGAACCCATCGGTGATCCGATCCTTCTGGAGGTAGTACTCCTTCGAGTCGAATATTCTCTGAATCGTGATCCGAAGGTAAGAAACCAGCTCCATCATGTCGCGCTGAAAATTGACGCCTTGTCCCGGCGGCAAGGAAATGGCCACGGGCTCTTCGGGCGACCGGAAATTGTAAACATAGACCCAATCATTGGGAACCGGAGCCGTTTTGGCCTTCTCGGAGATAAAATGGCGCACCGAAGAAGTCTTGCCGGTGCCATTTTCCCCGAGAGCGTAAATATTGAACCCATGGCTTGGTATGTTCACGCCAAACTCTATCGCCTGAAGAGCGCGCTCCTGGCCGACAAATCCGATCAGCGGGGCAAGATCCTTCGTCGTATCGAACTGAAATCGCGAAGGGTCACACGGAAGATGGATTTCTTCGTGTGAAAGCGGCTTAACCATGCAGGCTCCTTAAAGTTAAGTGTTCCTTCATTATCGTATTGCGAATTCCACGCGGCTGTCTTTCGCATTGTCTTTTTTGGGCGGCGCTATACTTTTTGGCTCAACGAGAAATATCCGCCCGGACTCCACTTCGCCGCCGGAGACCAAAGCGTCACGCACCCGCGCCGCGCGGTCCAACGCAAGCTGTCTCAGGTCGCCTTCCGTCACCTGGGCATGCGTCATCATCAGCTTTTCCATCTCCTCCACGGGAAGACTCTTCGCCACTCCCAGGATGTTGCGCGGTTTGGGTATTTTCTCTTCCTTGTACGCCATTCTCAGGTACTTGTCATATTCCCCCGGCTGATACGCCACGTTGTCAAGCACCGGGGGCGGCAAACCGGCTTCCACCATTGACTTTACTTTCAAAGCGGCTACCCTGCGACGGAAAATTACCCGGCCAAGCGCCTTCATGTCCGCGTCGGGGTCCGCGTGTCCGGAGATCTCAAGCTTTAGCACAGGCCGGTCGTACAGGACTTTGGAGATATTGCGCAGCTTGTCCGCGCCGTCCTGCGAAATCTCCGAGCTGCCTGGCATAAATTCGATATATGAATGCTGCTCCCCGGCGTCGCCAAACAGCGACCCGACCAGAGTAAACGGGGCGGTGGCCGCTTTCATCAGCAGGTTCCGCACGGCCTGCCAGATGATTCCCAATAAACTGAACTGCGGGTGATCCAGGTTTCCGGACACCGGGAGATCCACATGGATCTCTCCTTTGCGATCTTTTAAAAGCGTTACCGCCAGCTTAACCGGAAGATTTATCGCATCCGGGCTTTCCACCTGCTCGCCAAACGTGAACTGGTCCAGGAACAGCTTGTTGCGCGCGTCAAGCTTCCTGTTCTCAACGTGATACGAAAGGTTCAGCGTGAGTTTTCCTTTCTCTATTCCGTAGCCTACGTATCGGTCGGAATAGGGAGTCAGCGGCGAAAGGTCTATGCCGCTAAACCCGGCGTTCAAGTCAAGAAACAGATCCTTGGCCAACGGGTTGACCGTACCCTTGATCTCGAGGGGAGCGCCTTGCCCAAAGCTTCCTTCCAGGTCAATGTCGGCTCGCCCGGTTTCCTCCGAGGATATCCCGGAAACGCGCCCTTTAAGTCCAACCAGATTGGCGGAGTAGTTCGGCTTTATATGCCGGTCGTTGAAATCCACTCTGCCGTTTTGCAGCGTCAGATTATCAATTCGGACTGTCGCCTTGCCCGCGGTTTCCGCTTTTTTCTCCTGACCCGGTTTCGATTCGGCGGTTTCCGGCGCGGCCACGTTATCTTTCGGGACATCTCTTCCCGCAATGCCCTGTATGTTCAACGACGCGTTATCGTAAACAATTATCCGCGAATAGAAATCGGAAAGCGCGATCTCTTCAAGGCGAATGTTCGCGGGCGGGTACGAAACATTCATGCCGCTAAAACGCAGCGTCTTGAATGACAGCAATTCGTCCCCTTGCTCCTTGTCCACGGAGGTAAAGCCGCTTATGGCCGCGCCTCCCTTGTACCCCGCCCGCAGCTGCGCGTCTTCCGGAATGGAAACCCGCGCCATTCCTTCCGCCGACATATCCCCGCCCGCGACAAGCACCTTCATGTTTTTAGTAATGTATGGATGCAGCGAGCCTATTGGCAGATCCAGGACGCGCAGCATACCGCTTACCGTCGGCGGGTCCATGGATACTATGCCGTCCAGCGACAATCTCCCCGTTCGGTTATACGCCGTGGCGAAAGAAATGGTTCCTTTGCCGTTTTTCCCGGTCGTGAAACCCTCAAGACTTAACCGCGTGTCGTCAAAAGAAAGCTCAACCGGCGGCGATGTCGCGCTGTCGTAAAACAACGCGCCGTAGCCCCCAACAGACACTTTCCCCAACGCCACGGTCCAGGGCTTTTCATCCTCCGGTTCCACAGGCTGTTCCGCGGGCGCTTCCGAAACCTTCTCTTTACGGGGAACAAGACGCGAGACGTTGATTGCGCCATCCGCCAGACGGCGAATCCACGCGCGCCCTTTTTCCGTGGATAATTCCCCGACGGTCAGCTCTTTGCCTTGCAAATCAACCTGGGCATCCTTCACGCGCAAGGATGGAACCTCAAGGAAATTTTCATCCTCTTCTTTCTGGCGAAGCCGCAAACCGTCGACCGACATCGTCAGCCCGCGCAGGCGAAACCGGGGTTCTTCCGGAGATTGCGAGAACTCGTAGCCCGATTCAAGATCCACGGTTCCGCGCGCCACATCAAACAGAACCCGGTCCGTGTAGTAAGGCGCGTACCTTGCCAACGCCAGTTTCTTTACAGAGAACACCCCTTCGGATACGACCGGAGAAACCGAGAATGCCGCTTTAACATCCACAGCCTCGCCCGCGTCTGTCGATGCATATGCTTCGGCGCGGGCCGACTTGCCGACGGCGGTGCTGAAGTCATCCACATTGACGCGAATATCGCTCAAAACGGCGCGAAACGCGGCCTGCCCCGAAAGGTCGGAAAAACGCACTTTCCCGCCGGAGAGGCGAACCGAATCTATCGAAAACACGCTCTCCGGAGAAGTTTTATTGGCGGAGGAGGAAGATTCACTGTTTTTCGCGTCAGAGTTTTCTTTTACGTTTTCAGGCATTAACGCATAAAGATTAAACTCTTTATTTTTGTTTATTTCAGCGTTTATCTCCGGATCGCGGATCGTTACGGAGGCAAGATGATAATCACCGGCCCCAATATCCGAGGGCAACGAGACCACCTGGACATACGGCAGGAAAACCATGGGGCTTTTGTCTTTCTTGATAACGCGAACATCGCGCAGCTCCGCCTGCCCATCAACACTGATCGTCGGACGCCCCGCGTTGCGATGAAGGAAAGAAAGAACAGCCCGCACATCCAACAACGCGGAAGGAACTTCGTACTCCATGCGGAAAGGAACGTATTTGATGTATTTCGGAAGAGATAAATTCGCAATGTCTATCTCAAAGGATGTTTCGAGCGAATCCTGAAAAGGCTTGGTTTTGCCCTTCATCGTTACGGCATCGCCGTTCACAACCGCTGAAAACGACGGCTGAATGTACTTGTTGGCTGAATATCTGGAGTTCGAAATGAACGGAACGGCAATATGTATTTCTTCAACTTTATGGATGGCTTTGTGCGCAATATCGGAAAAGTCGATACGGCCGTCAATCACCTGTATGTTGTTAAAGGAAAACTTCAGTGGTTTTCCTTTCGGTTTTTGCGCCGCTTCCTCCAATATGTCGGAGAAATTATATGTGCCATCCGCGTTTCTGACTATGTTCACATACGGAGATACGATCCGGACCTCCCGTAAAACAGGCCCCATACGGAGTATGGAAACCAACTGTAAATCCACGTATATCTCTTCCGCCGCGATCCATTTGCCCGGATCGTCCCGCTGCGCAATCTCAAATCCTTTTATTTTCAGACCCAGTGAAAACGGGTTTACCCGGAGTTCCCGTATGACAGTCTTTCTGTGTAACGCATTGGATATGGCGTCCTGAACGACAGGCAGGAGAATGCCCGGAAGAAAGAAGAATCCAAAAAAGATATAAAGAACAAATACGGCCCCGATCCCGATCAGCCACTTCCGGAACGAAGGACGCAAGCATGCATTCAAGATCCATTTCATTTGGCTTACCCTTTCACAATGTGTCTTTCGCTCGCGCCGCTTCCGGACGAGGCTCGTTCTGAAGTATATTTTTCATTATGCCAGACCAAAGCGATAAATATCGCGTACCCGTAATACTCCGGCGAACGAAAACCCGTGTGCCCTAAATACAGCAGCCGATGTCTAAATGTTCCTGCCGACGGCATATAACACCCGGCGGCTTGTGGCAGGCGGGGCTTTCGGTTTTATATGGCCGCAAAAGCAGGCATTATCTTAACCAATACAAGTAAATCGCTAAATTCAACATCGCGTACATATCCGCTTCGTCGATTTTGTCAAACGTTGCTAAATAATCCGTAACCATTCGGGAAATATCAAAATTATCAAAACTTGCATAACGGCTGCTTTTCTCTTGAAAATACTTTGATTTATTGTACAAGTGAATTTCATAGTACAGCTCGTTTTTCAGCTGTCGAATATAATCTACTTTGCATTGATTATAATCGCCTAAATTATAGTATTTCAATCGCCTCTTTATTTTCTTTTCAGTTTCTTTATTTTCTTCCGAACGAAACTCATACACCAACTCCCTAAAACAAACCCAATCGTATGACATTTTATCATTTTTTCCCCTGCTCATTTTCCCGCTCTTTATAATGGCTCGTTTACTCCGCTACGTTGTCCGCCGCTTGTGCTTAACGTGTTGACGGCTTTAGGCAGGCGGCTTACCGAACTTGCCACGAAGGCACGCATTTTCCTCTTACCCGCCAAATATTGCACCTCGCTTTCGCCAAACCGCTCGTTGTGTGGAGCCATTTTTACTTCTATTTTCGTAGTTATTCATTTTTTGCAATAATTTCTCAACACTTCTGCTTGTTCTTTCAGGTATTCCTGTTTAATATCCTGTTTTTCTTTTAAAACATAGCATAGCATTTCATCCGCTCCGCTTTTTATGTCAACAATGTTTATCTGAAATCCGTAATCAACAGGATGGTAATGATTTGATATAATTATTTTCCTGTTTAATAAAATATTTTCATATTCCATTGAGTCAGAAACAATAGCTCCATTTTCTTGTTTAGAAAACAAACAATTTGGTTCGTTAAATTCAAATTCTGTTTCAAGGAACTTGAAATATTTTCGTGTGTTTTTGATAAAGTTTTTTCTTTTATACTCATATATTTTTCCATACAATTTCAAACTTTCTAAAATAGGCACGATAGATTCTTCCGACGTGAGTTCAACCTCTTCAAGTATGGAAATTACGGTTACAACATCTTTCTTCTTCACAGCGCCATCAAATTTGTCCATCAAGTTGCTCACATAAAGCCGTTCATTCACAGTCATGCCTTTATATTTATTTCTCATAATCATTTATTTTCCAGTTTATTTTTCCACTACGCTGTCGACGGTTAAGCGACCCGGTGGTTTGGCATAGCATCGGGGGACTCACAGAACTTGTGACGAAGATATACCTTTTCCTTTTACCCTCCAAACTGTCGAGGCATTACCCATACCCCGCTTTCGCCGGACCACTCGCTGGCTAAATATCTTGAGTTCGAGATGAACGGAACAACGATACGGATTTCTTCAGCTTTGTGATTGACGCCGCGCGCAATGCCGGAAAAACCGATCCGGCCGTCAATCACCTCTTTTGGCTTGCCCTTTCACAATATATCTTTCGCTCACGCCGCTTCCGGACAAGGCTCGTTCTGAAGTATATTTTCATTATGCCAGACCAAAGCGACAACTATCGCGTACTCGTATATTCCACCGAACGAAAACTCGTATGCCCGAAATGCCGGCAGCCGATGCCTAAATGTTCCTGCCGCCGCGAGGAACCGCCGCCGAAAGGAGACGGCGTAATCCGGGTGCGGAGGGAAACAAAGGGGCGCGGAGGCAAAACCGTCACCGTACTGGAAGGCGCGCCGCTTGCGGGCGATGCCATGCGAGATCTCTGCTCGGCGCTCAAACAGCTTTGCGGCACGGGAGGAACCGTCAAAGACGGCGCTATCCTGATCCAGGGGGACCACCGGGAGAAAATCATCCTTGAACTCTCCCGCCGCGGATTCGCCGCAAAAGCCGCGGGCGGCTAAAAAACCCGCCCGGCCAGGGCATTTAGCTCCTAAACAGCTCTTAAGCAAAACGCAGGGCGGCATTCCAACCAAAGGCGCGGTGGACTTCCACCTTCCGCGCCCTGTTTTTTTCCGCTGTGATGGATTCGGTGTTGAGTGCGCGGCGTTCAACCCGGCAGGGATGCGGGCGAGCGTTATCGCGCGGCGCCTTTTGCCTTCCAGGGACGCAGACTCCGACAGAGACGGAGGGAGGCCGAGAGCAAGAGACA
>WRHP01000047.1 GCA_009783195.1 Syntrophorhabdaceae bacterium
CGTGTTTTGGGCCGTAAGCGCGGTAATGACGGACATGCCATAGACGCCAAATGCCGTAAACGTCTTGAGGTCAGCCTGAATACCCGCGCCGCCCCCGCTGTCCGATCCCGCAATGGTCAGCGCCTTCTTCATCACGATCCCCTTTCTTTGGAACCTATTATTCTTTCCGGAAATGATCCCAGCCCGCGGGACGCAAACGCGTCTTCTTCCCCAGCGCGTCCACCAGGCGGTACCCGGCTCGCTTCTCCACGATCATACCTATCTCCGTCACCGGCACTCCAGTGTTTCCAGGAAGAGCCCTTATTTTGCGTTCCGGCACATCGGGGGGCACAGTAAAGAGCAGTTCGTAGTCTTCGCCGTTGTGGAGAGCGATGTCACGCACTGACCGGCCGCACTTTTCGGCGATTTCGGCTATATGCTCCGGCAGCGGCAGACACGCTTCGTGGATCTCCGCGCCCACGCCGCTCTTCTCACAGATGTGGTACAGATCTCCCGCCACCCCGTCGCTTAAATCAATCATGCCGGAGGCTATTCCAGACCGCCCGATCCTTATCCCCATCTCCACCCGCGGCGACGGAAGAACATGCCGCTTCACCAGCTCCGCGTATTTACGAGGCACTTTCTTCCCGTATACCCGAAGCGCTTCCATTCCGGCGCCCGACGCTCCCAGCATCCCGGTAACGAAAATACGATCTCCTGGCCGGACTTTGGAGCGGGTAAGCACGCGCGACGCTTCGACCTCTCCAACCATGGTGACATCGATGACCAGCTCATCTTTTGTCCTTGCCAGGTTTCCCCCGATTATATAAGCCCCAAAGACCGACATCTCGTCCCGCATCCCCTCAAACATGCGGTGAAAGCTTTCCACAGGCATGTCCGCCGGCAGTCCAAGGGAAACCAGCGCGTACGTCGGCTTTCCACCCATAGAGGCAATGTCGCTCAAGTTCACCGCCATGGAGCGGCGGCCAATCCGGTACGGCGTGGTCCGGTCAAACAGGAAATGGCGTCCCTCCACCTGGATGTCGCAGGTAAGCAGCAGCGCTCTTTTCCGGTCTATGCGGATCACAGCGGTGTCGTCCCCTATATCAACGATCAGATCCCTGTTTCCGGAAACAGGAAGAATTTTGCGGATCCGGTCAATCAGGTTGAACTCGCCGACTTCTCCAACGGTTTTCCGGGTATTTCTCAACGTCTTCTTGCTCCTTATATAAGCAGCGCTTTTATCCCGCGCGCCGCCCGCTCTATATCGTCCGCCGCCACGATGTCGGATACGACCGCCACCGATGTCGCCCCCGCCTCCAGCACGCTCCGGGCGTTGCCAGACTTGATCCCGCCTATCGCAACGATCGGCAAGCGGCACTTCTCCCGAATTGGGGAAATCATTATCGTCCCTTTGGGGCTCCCCGCGTCCGCCTTGGTCCCGCGCGCCTCAAATATCGGCCCGACGCCTATGTAATCCGCGCCTTCCTTCTCCGCCAGAAGAGCCTCCTCCGGCGTCTCGGTGGAAACCCCAAGGAGCTTTCCGGGACCAAGAAGCCGCCGCGCCACAGAAGCCGGCATGTCGTCCTGGCCCACATGAAGTCCGTCAGCATCGACCGCCAGCGCGATATCAAGCCGGTCGTTTATGATAAGCGGCACTTTTGTATCCAGGCAAAGCTTCTTCAACGCAACGGCAATCCGGTACAACTCGCCGGATGGAGCGGTCTTGTCCCGTAACTGAATCACGTCGGCTCCGCCCAGGATCGCGCGCCGCGCCACCTCGACGTGGGACCGCCCTTTGCTCAGATTTTCGTCCGTGACGACATATAAACGCCATGCTTGAGGACACGATAGCTTGCTCATGACCACTCCTCCATCTTCCAGCTCATGTCAAAAAACAGGTATTCATAGCGGGCGCTCAACTCATACAGGCGGCGCCACCGTTCTTTGAGACGCTCCGGAGCGCCTTCGGCATGAACATTCAGCCGTTCTATAAGCATGTCGGCAAACCCCACGAACTCATCAGAGGAATACGTCTCGATCCAGTCCTTGTAAAACGCGTTGTCCGGAAGGCCATTTGCCTTCAAAGCGCTTCCGATCTCCGCGTAACCGCAGGCGCACGGCACCAGCACCGCGAGAATGTCGGCCAGATCGCCTTCGAGGCAGGTACGGACCAGATAATCGGTATACGCTGATGTAATCATCGCCTTGCGCGTATCCTCGAGCGCCTCACGGGAAATCCCGAAAGCGGCGCACGTTCTCCGATGAAGCTCCATCTCGCTGTTCAACGTTGAATTCATCAGCGTTGCGAAAAACCCCATGTCCGAAAGCGCGGAGGACTTCACGGCAGCCAGCCCGAACACCCTGCTGAAATCAATCAGATAAACATAGTCCTGCTTAAGGTAGAACTCAAAGCGGTCCCGCGCAAGAGAACCATCCCCTATACCCCGCACGAAAGGATGACCAAGTATCGATCTCCACAAAGGTTCCGTGCCATGCCGGATCTCCGCATAGAAACCGTCTTTTTTCATATTGAACCTCCTTGATCCGCATTGACCGACCTTATGCGCTTTAAATGTTCCAGGTAAAAAACAAAACAGTTTTTATCCGGAACAAGAATCTGGTTAAACTCAACAAATCAACTACATACTTCCAACCACTAACAGAAAATTTTCATATATCATCAAGATAACAGAATTCAGCAACGGAGGAGCCGCGATGAATATCCGGAAGATTGCCGTGAACACCGGAGGTGGTGACGCACCGGGGTTAAATGCTGTTATTCGCGCCGTAACACTTTCCGCTCTCCGCCTTGGCTGGGAAGTAGTAGGCATCCGGCAAGGCTATGTCGGACTGCTCAATATGACTCCGGAGGAAGGGCTGATCCCTCTGACGCGCGACAGCGTGCGCGGAATCTTGAATCAGGGCGGAACGATCCTTGGGACAACCAACCATGGAAACCCCTTTGAGTATCCGGTCAACAAGAACGGCGAGATCGTCGCGGTAGACCGCTCGGACGAGATCATCGAAGCGTTCCGGCGGCACGGGTTTGACGCGCTGGTAGCCATAGGAGGCGACGGTTCTCTCGAAATCGCCAACAGGCTTTGCCGTAAAGGGATACCGGTCGTCGGCGTCCCAAAAACGATCGACAACGACCTCTCGGCCACCCTCCTGACCTTTGGGTTCGACACCGCGGTAGCAACGGCAACCGACGCGCTCGACAAGCTCCACTCGACCGCGGAAAGCCACAGCCGCGTAATGGTGGTGGAAACTATGGGGCGCACAACCGGATGGATCGCGCTCCACGCCGGCATATCCGGGTCGGCGGATGTAATCCTGATACCTGAGATCCCCTTCAATATAGAAAAAGTCTGCGAGTCAATCCGCAAACGCGACCAGATGGGACGCCATTACTCCATTGTCGTGGCGGCGGAAGGGGCTATGCCGGCGGGCGGGCAGGTCCGGACAAAAGGCAAAAAAGAGATCGGAAGCGAGATCCGGCTGGGAGGCATAGCCGAATGGCTTGCCGAAGAGATCGCCGCGCGTACGGGGAAGGAAACCCGTTTTCTCGTCCTTGGCCATCTGCAAAGAGGAGGCGGCCCCTCCTCGTTTGACCGCCTTATGGCGCTACGGTTCGGAACAGCGGCCGTCCGGTTCCTTGCGGAAGGGCAGTCGGGTGTAATGGTAGCGTTCCAGCCGCCGATGTTGCTGCCGGTACCGATCGAGGAAGCCGTCGCGGAGCGTAAACGCGTTCCCCTTGACTCCGACACGATAGCAACCGCCAATTCGCTCGGAATCTGCATGGGCACCCATTGCATATGCGAATAAACGTAGAGAAGGCTTCCGCCGGAGCCTTCTCACGGCATATAATCCGGTATTTTTGAGAAACCATATATTAGGAGGCCACCATGAAGAACATGAAGAAGCTGATACCGTGTGTCATTTTTTTGCTGCTGCCGCTCCTGTTCGGCGCTTGCCAAACCGTTGATGACGGAATGTCGAGCATGAAGAAATCTTTCCCCGGCAAGGAATCGCCCAGCGACACATCCGGCAAATCCAAGTAACGCCAAAAACGCCTTTAGAAGAAAGCGATTATTAAAAGAAGATGAAATTAACCCGCGCCGCGGTCATAGGGGTGGGATACCTCGGACAGTTTCACGCGGAAAAGTATGAGCAGATGCCGGGGGCAACACTTGCCGCCGTAGTCGACACAGACCAGCAAAGGTGCTTGGAACTGGCGGAGAAACACAAAACGCGCGCCGTATTCGACTACCGTGAAATACTGGACCAGGTGGACGCGGTCAGCATCGTCGTGCCCACATGCCTCCATTACGAAATAGCAAAGGATTTCCTGGAGCATGGCGTCCATGTCCTGCTGGAAAAGCCGATCACCAATACGATAGAGGAAGCCGACGACCTTATACGGACCGCGGCCAGGAAGAAAGCCGTACTACAGGTAGGCCACCTGGAGCGCTTCAATCCCGCCGTTGTCGCCGCCGAAAGCGTCCTCAACAATCCGCGCTTTGTGGAATCCACACGGATCGCCCCCTTCAAACCGAGGGGCACGGACGTCAACATCGTCATGGATCTGATGATCCACGACATCGACCTCATCATGGCCTTCGTCGGCTCACCTATCCGGGAAATCCGCGCGGCAGGGGCTCCGGTCCTTACAGACAAAGAGGATATAGCCAACGTACGCATTGAATTCGAAAACGGCTGCGTCGCCAATATCACGGCAAGCCGCATAAGCTTAAAAAGCGAGCGGAAGATGCGGATCTTCCAGGCCGACGCCTACATCTCCATCGACTTCCAGAACAGGAAACTGCTGGTGGCGCGCAAGGAAGAGATGACGCCCAGCGGCCCCGCGATCTCGGTAGACGAAAAAACGCTTGATGCGGGCGACGCCATCCGTGATGAAATCCAGTCTTTTCTACACTCGATCGCAAGCGGCGTTCCGCCCAAAGTGACCGGAGAAGACGGGCGAAAAGCGCTGGAAATCGCCATCATGATCACAGATCAACTCAACAAGGCGCCTTTATGATCCCCATGGTCGACCTGAAAATCCAGTACCACAACCTGCGAGATGAAATCGATAAGGGGCTGCTCGACGCGCTTGCGGCTACGCAATTCATCCTCGGCCCGAACGTCTCCGCCTTCGAACAGGAAGCGGCCGCCTTTCTGGGCGCAAAACACGCCGTCGCCGTCGCCTCCGGAACAGACGCCCTTCATCTTGCCATGCTTGCGGCGGGCATAGGGGCCGGAGACGAGGTAATCACCACTCCGTTCACTTTTATCGCCACCGCGGAAGCTATACGTTACGTGGGCGCAAAACCTGTTTTCGTCGATATCGACCCGCGCACCTTCAACATCGACCCGGCAAAGATTGAAGAGGCCATCACAAACAGAACACGCGCCGTCCTCCCGGTTCATCTGTTCGGCCAGCCGGCGGATATGAACGCCATCCAGGCTGTCTGCCAAAAACACGGACTCATGATCATAGAGGATTGCGCCCAGTCTTTCGGCGCGTCCATCGAAAACCGCATGACCGGCGCGATCGGGCTGTTTGGCGCGTTCAGTTTCTTCCCAAGCAAAAACCTGGGCTGCTACGGCGACGGCGGAATGGTCACCACCGGGTCAAGCGAGATGGCGGAGCAACTGCAAATGCTGCGCAATCACGGCAGCAAAGTGAGGTACCACCATTCCTCCATCGGGCTCAACAGCCGCCTGGATGAACTGCAGGCGGTTATTCTCCGCGTCAAGTTGAAGCATATAGGCTCTTTCAATGAAAAACGACGCCGGATAGCCAACCTTTATGGGAAGCTGTTCAAAGACACTCCCGTTTCGCCCCCTTTCGAAGACGGCATCGGAACCCACGTCTACCACCAGTACACGGTTCTCGTGGAAAACGCGGAGAAGCGGGAAGCAATCATGAATACGCTCGCCTCGCAAGGTATCTCCTCGGCCATTTACTACCCGATCCCGCTCCATTGTCAGGAAGTGTTCCGGGCGGAGTACGCAAACGTCTCGCTCCCCGTTTCAGAAGATACCGCCAGACGATGTATGTCTCTCCCTATCTTCCCGGAAATGACCGAAGCGCAGGTCAAAGAAGTAGCGGTTGCGACGCTTGGCGCCGCAACGTGATATAAGCGTCGTTCCCCGATAACGCAAACCAGGCACGCTTTGGCAACCGCCGGCAGGCCGATGATTGCTTTCCCCAATACAGCGGCTATACTTAAAAGATCTAGGGACAGCAGCCGGAAGCAACGTTTCGGGAAGTAACGCGTCAGAAGAAATTCACCCTCATGTTCCCTTTTCCGCTTCTTTCGGACTCTCTTCCCTATTTCCGGAGGATTTGCAAATGACTATCACCGAAATACTGGTCCGCAACTCTGAACTTTACGGGAATGAAAAATGTCTGGCCGAAATCAACCTTGACCTGCAGGAAAGCCATAACATCACATGGAAAGACTACGAACTGATCGAGAATAACCCCGCCGGAGAATACCGCCGGGAGATGACCTGGCGCGTCTTCGACGAAAAAGCAAACCGCATGGCCAACCTGCTGCTCAAGCGCGGAATCGGCAAGGGAGACAAAGTCGCGATTCTCCTCATGAACTGCCTTGAGTGGCTTCCAATCTACTTTGGAGTCCTGAAAACCGGAGCGGTCGTGGTGCCGTTGAACTTCCGCTATACGGCGGAGGAGATCCGGTACTGCCTGAATCTGTCGGACACTATCGCGCTGATTTTCGGACCGGAGTTCATCGGTCGCCTCGAATCGATCCACGACCAGATACGCAGCAAAGTGAAAACGCTGTTCTTTGCCGGAGAAAACCGTCCCTCTTTCGCCGAAAATTACGACCGCCTGACCGCCAACTGTTCATCCGAAGCGCCGCAGATCCAGTTGGCGGACACAGACGACGCGGCTATATATTTTTCTTCCGGCACAACCGGGTTCCCCAAAGCCATCCTGCACACACACAGCAGCCTGATGGCTTCGTGCCTGACAGAGCAAAACCACCACGGGCAAACACGCGAGGACAACTTCCTGTGCATCCCTCCCCTTTACCACACGGGCGCAAAAATGCACTGGTTCGGAAGTTTTCTGGCGGGAAGCCAGGCCGTACTATTGCGCGGGATCAAACCGGAGTGGATCTTGCGGACGATTTCCGAGGAAAAAATCACGGTCGTTTGGCTGCTGGTCCCGTGGGCGCAGGATATCCTGGACGCTATCGAGCGGGGAGACGTTGATCTCGACAAGTACGAACTGTCGCAATGGAGGCTGATGCACATCGGCGCGCAGCCGGTGCCGCCCAATCTTATCCTCCGATGGAAGAAGCATTTCCCCAACCACCTGTACGACACGAACTACGGCCTGAGCGAATCCTCCGGCCCCGGTTGCGTTCACCTGGGCGTCGAGAACATCCACAAGGTCGGCGCCATCGGAATCGCGGGTTACGGATGGGAAACAAAGATTGTCGATGAAGACAAAAACACAGTGCCGCAAGGACAGGTTGGCGAGTTGGCGGTCAAAGGACCGGGCGTCATGAAATGCTACTACAACGACCCGAAAGCAACCGCGGCAACATTGCAAGACAACTGGCTGCTCACCGGAGATATGGCCATGGTAGACGAGGACGGCTTCATCTTTCTGGTTGACCGCAAAAAAGACGTGATCATAAGCGGAGGCGAAAACCTCTATCCCGTACAGATCGAGGATTTTCTACGGGCACACCCCGCCATCAAGGATGTCGCGGTCATCGGGCTGCCGGACAAGCGTCTGGGAGAAATCGCGGCCGCCATCATAGAACCAAAGCAGGGAAGCGTATGCACGGAAGAAGATATCAACGACTTCTGCGCGTCGATGCCACGGTACAAGCGTCCGCGCAAGATAATATTCGACACTGTCCCGCGCAACCCCACAGGCAAGATAGAAAAACCAAAGCTTCGTGCAAAATACGGCGCGGCAAGCCTGGTGGCAAAAGAAACACAACTCTGACCGTTTTGCCGATAAACACAACCTGACGTTAATCAGGTTGGCGTCCGATGTTCGCGCGGCAAGAGCGCCATTACAACAAAAAAGGGGTTGCGGAAGCTTTCTTCCGCAACCCCTTGATTTTTTTTTGGCGCGCTCTAGAGGATTCGAACCTCTGGCCACTTGATTCGTAGTCAAGTGCTCTATCCAGCTGAGCTAAGAGCGCATCCGGTAAAACAAGCTATGTTACTTCAGGGCAAACACAGCGTCAACATAATCCAGGAACTATCGTGACACATCAAACCGTATCCGCTAAATGCGCGCGGACCTCAAGGCTCTGACGGCGTAAAATCAACACCTGGGTCTCCCGCGCCGACGTTAAACCCGGCGTCGACATAGTGTATCTCTCCGGTCACGCCGGAGGCCCAGTCCGACAACAGGTACGCGGCAGCATTGCCAACCTCCTCCTGGTTGATGTTCCGCCGAAGCATGGCGCCGCGAACGCCCCTATCCATCAGCCTCTTGAAATCAGATACGCCGGACGCGGCCAGCGTGCGGACAGGCCCCGCCGAAACAGCGTTGACGCGAATCCCCTCCGCGCCAAGATCGTACGACAGATAACGGGTCGATGCTTCAAGCGCGGCCTTGGCAACTCCCATCACGTTGTAGTTGGGAATGGCTCGCACAGCGCCAAGGTACGTCATCGTAAGCATGGCCCCGCCCGGTTTCATGAGGCGCGCGGCCCGGCGGGCGCACGCGACAAACGAGTAGGCGGAGATATCCAGCGCAAGCAGAAAATCAGCGCGCGAGGTGTCGCGGAAAAGCCCTTTCAGCGATTCCTTGCCGGCAAAAGCGATGGAGTGTACGAGAAAATCAAGCCGACCCCAGTTGGCTTCCACTTTAGCGAAGAAGTCGTCGAGTTGGGTGTCGTCGGCGACATCAAGCGGCTCGACAAAATTCGATCCGATCGATTCGGCAAGCGGCTGAACGCGTTTTTTAAGAGCATCGCCCAGATAACTGAATCCGAGTTCCGCTCCTTCACGATGACAAGCTTTCGCCGCGCCCCACGCGATAGATTTATCGTTTGCCACGCCAAGGATCAATCCCTTTTTCCCTTGTAATATTCCCACAATACACCCCCATTTTCGGTCAAATCTAATTCTAACAAGATCAATCCCTTTTTGAACCCAGCTTATTCAAAGCCGTGATCAAATGCAGCGCGGCAAAACCATATGTAACAAAGGGCCATGCCGAAATACGAGATATTTTAATGCGATTGGTATCCGACCAGCTTCTTTAACTTGAGACACTCTCGCTCAGGCGCACATGTCTGGCGTCGATGCCAGGCAAGCGCGCCTAAAAGTATTGATCTCGCGCTCATTAATCTGTTTGTAAATAATAGATACAATCATACCGCTATCTAATGAGTCTCTGCGTTTTTAGAAAAAAAACGCACCCACGCCACGCGTGGGTGCGGCAAACAGGGCGGGCAAACCGTTTTAAGCGCCTTTAGAACCTCGCCCGAACTCTCGCGCCTACCTCGCTATATCTGTACCCGGCCCCGGAGGCCGATCCGCCAGTCTTCTCGCTTGATCCCTCACTGTAGATCTCAATATCAATAGAGTCGGTGACATGCCTCCCGAGAACCGCATACCAGCCGCCGAAGAAGCTGTTTGACGATGTTCCGTACCGGCTGAAAGACTGATGTCCGCCATATAAAATAAGATTGGCATACATCTTTTCTATTTCGTAATCAATCGCAACGTCCAGCTTGTGGGACATATAGTTCGACGGGTCGAAATATCCTCCCCTGGATTGCCGTTGAAAATCGAGATACCTGAGCTGGTATCCCATACTGATACCGGGCTTGCTCAATCCGAACCTGTGACGGATCATACCGAACATGTCCATGGCGCGGTTGTCGTCGGAATAGTCTCTGTAAGCATAACCCGCGAACACAGAAAAGCGATACGGAAGGGGATAGCTGATGTTGGCGGCTATCTCCGTGGTGCGGATCTGTTTTGCGATCAACTCCGCGATGCCCGTCAGAGCATTTCTTGACGCGCTTACGTTTAGCCGCCCGTCGTACACTCTCGTCCCCGCGCGCAAACCGCCTACGAAAAAGCCTTTTGAAGAGCTGTTTCCTTCCAGACTGCTATACCCGGCCGTACCGCCAACCCAAAGCCATTCCAGCGGCCTGGTATCCGCGGACAACGTAGTCCTATGGCTCCGGGCGTTGTAACCGGAGGTGGAGTTAGCAGCGTCCGAGTAAATGTAATCTACTCCCCACTTCAAATACCCGGTCCAGAAACCGCCGTAAACATTGTACCGATGGATACGGTTTTTATCCGAGTCGGTATAATAGCCGTAGCCCGCCCCGACATCCGGGCGAGCCGCTTTTTTAATATCCGTGCGCAGATTATCAAGTTCCTTTTCCTGATAAGGATATTCAGGTTTCAGAAGCGCCGCTCCTTGCCGCGCCCCGCGAAAGTAGCCGTCCGAAAGATAAACTTGAGACAACCCAAGGCGCGTGTCGAAATCCTCACCTTTCTCAAGGATATCTTTATATATAGAGATGCCGCCTTGCTGTTTGCCGCTCAACCTCAGCGCGTTAGCCCTGGCCATAAGAGCTTCCTTGTTATCCGGCGAAGCGGCCAACACCTTCGACGATTCCTCCAGAGAAGCTTCCTGGTCTCCTTTCCAGGACAGGCAGCGGGCCAACTGTATCCGCGCTCCAAAGTTTGAAGGGTCTTCCGACAAGATTTTATTGAGCTCCCGGATCGCCTCGTCAAACTTCCCGCCCCATGAAAGGTAACGGGCCATCATGAGCCGGTCTTCTTTTGGGAAACCGTCGTACAAAGACAACGCCTTGTCGTACTCCCGCGCGGCGTTGGCAACCTCGTCGCGCGCCCGGAATTCATCCCCAAGTTCCTTGTGCCGTGAAGCCGTCTCCTGCGCGCTCTCGGCGGTTTTTGCGCTCTCGCCGGCCAAAGCAGCTACGGCGGCCTGGTCTTTTTCCCATGACAAACAGCGGGCCATGTCCGAGTCGCTGTCATAGCTACGACCCTCCACGGCATCCGGGCGTATCACTTTGTAAATATCCGAGCGCAGATTCGCAATCTCCTTTTCCTGATACGGATATTCAGGCTTCAGGAGCGCCGCTCCTTTCAGGGCTTCGCACGGGTTGCCGTCAGAAAGATAAACTTGGGACAACGCTAATCGCGTGTCAAAATCCTCTTCCTTTCCGAGGATATTTTTATAGATAGAGACGCTTTCTTCCTGTTTGTCGCTCCGCCTGAGCGCGTCGGCCCGGACCAGGAGGGCGTCCTTGTTCTCCGGCGAAGCGGCTAACGCCTTCGACGATTCCTCCAGAGAGGCGACCTGGTCTCCTTTCCATGACAGGCAACTGGCCAACTGTATCCGCGCTTCGAGGATTGAAGGATCTTTCGACAAGATTTTATTTAGTTCCCGGATCGCCTCATCCAACTTTCCGCCCCAGGAAAGAAAACGAGTCATCATGAGCCGGTCTTCTACCGGGAAACCATCGTACAAAGACAGCGCCTTGTCGTACTCCTGCGCGGCGCGCGCAACATCGTCGCTATTCCGAAACTCATCCCCAAGTTCCTTATGCCGTAAAGCAGTCTCCCGCGCGCTCTCGACGGTTTTTTTACTCTCGTCAGCCAAGACAACCTTTTTGGCGGGCGGCTTTTTCGGACCGGCAGCAACGGATATTTCAGGGCATGCCATACCCGCAAACGAGAGAAACACCAAAACAGCCGACAACACGACTCTTGTTTTAATCATGTAGTTACCTCTGCTCGTAATACGGCCAGATTGTATCTGTTGCTGATGTTTTTTCTGGGAATCTCGGAGATGTCTCCCGACGTATCGAAAACACCATGCCTGCTGGTTTGAATGTAGCGGAAACCCTCTTTCTTCGCGACTTCAGTCTTCTGCGCATCATATAAACCGTATGGCCACGCAAGGATATCCGTCTGCGCGCCCGTTTCTTTTTTCATCGTATCGAGAAACATCCTCAAGTCCTGGCGCAACACATCATCGGAAACGTCAAGCGCGCCTTTGTGCTCAAACCGATGAAGCGCATGGGTATGGCACCCGATATCCACCAGCCCGGACTTGAGCAGATGCCTGTATTCGTCCCATGACAACATAGGACGGCTATCGTCGCCTTCGGGGATATACTTCCCCACAAGGTTCCCAATGATATTTATGTTGGCGCAAAATCCGTACTCCCGAAGCAAAGGAAACGCGTAATCCAGGAAAGAAGCATACCCGTCGTCAAAAGTGATCACCACCAGCTTGCCGCCCGCCGGAGGATTCGCTATATCCCTGACGGAAATCGTGCGGAACCCGTTGTTGTAGAACCACTCCATCTGGGCCGCAAACAAGGACGGAGAAACCGTATAAGGGTCATTAAATGAATTCGAGATGTCGTGATACATCAAGACAGGGATCTTGATAACCTCCCCGCCGGCCGTGGGAGATACGATAAAAGCCGATGCCGTGATGGCTCCGCCGGCTAAACGCAAGAATTCCCTGCGCGTGACGTCCATCTCTATCCTCCCTCCGGGATACTCGATAGAACTTTCTTATACGCATAAAAGCTCTTCTTCGGGTACATGTGGTATATGGGAACCTCCCAAGGGTCCCACGTATAGAGTTTGACGGCGGCGGGATCAAGCGCTTTAGGAAAAATATCCGTGGCATTCACTTCCTTGCCGGTG
>WRHP01000048.1 GCA_009783195.1 Syntrophorhabdaceae bacterium
GAACGGTCCGGCCAAAGTACGCGCAAAGCTCTACATGGCGGCTGTTTCTGCCAAAACGCACAATCCACATATACGGGAGTTGGCGCAACGCATGGCTCTACGCGGCAAGTGCAACATGTCTATCCTTGGCGCTGCGATGCGCAAACTCGTTCATCTTTGCTTCGGCGTGCTCAAAAATCAGCTTCCTTATCAACCCAATTACGCTCCAAAGGGGTTGACAGGGTAGACGGTATCTCTGTTTCGCAGTGCAGCCAAGGAGGGCGAAACAAGAAACAGGACAGCGCAGCCTGCCAGGGATGGCAGGCAAGCGTACCCGAGGGAGAGAGTTTCGAGCGAAGAAGCCGCCCATACTAATCGGAGTTTGGCTTCACGCGCAGCCGGTTCAAGCCAGTGTTTCTCAATGCCAAAGGCGTGGATTAATGCGTTGAAGCGGTCTCCATGTAGGCGCGTGATAAAATACTCCCCTTGAGGCGAAAAGAAGTTATGAGCGAAAAGCCGGATAAAAGAACATGGTGGGTTTATATGCTTGCCTGCCGGGGAGGAAAGATCTATACCGGCACGGCGGTTGATCCCGAAGCCCGCTTCCGTGTTCATATGAAAGGGAAGGGCGCGGCTTTTACGAGGGCCAACCCGCCGCTTGCGCTTTTGCGACGCGAGCCTTATGAGAGCCGTCAGGCTGCGTGCCGCATGGAAAGCGCGCTTAAAAAGCTGCCAAGGAAACGAAAAGCCGCCTGGGCGCGAGGGGAAAACCCTTTCCTTAAAGGGTGAATACGGCACCTGCCCCGTTGTCTTAAAAACCATATAGATCCGCGTTTTGCTGGAGAATATGAAGTGATCCGGGTTCGATGCGCTTCTTCATTCCGGTTTTCGATCGCGGCCCTGGCCGTTTCAGCCGTCTTGTTTGCTTTCGGATGCGCTCATAAAGACAAAAAGCCTGATCCAAAGCCGGTTCTTTACACGGGGCCTAAAGTGGCGGTTGCGCCAATGGAGAACAAGAGCAACTATGTATCGGCATCCGACATTATCCGCGACGCTTTCATCGAAGGAGTTGCCGAGCGCGGCTACGCTGTGGTGCCGGTCCTGGAGAGCGACGCGGCCCTGCGGGCGAAGCTTGGAATCAGCTATGGGGGGCAGCTTCCTGTTACCACTCCGCGGGAAGTGTGCGATGCGCTTGGCGTAGAGGGGGTTTTTTACGGGGAAGTGCAGGAATTCGGCAAGACGACCACCGGTTTCTACAACAGCTTGTATGTGGCTGCTTCATTTCAGTTGTACGGAAAAGACGGCTCTCTCTTGTGGGAAGGGAGAGACCGCCAGCGTAGGCAGGACACCGTCAGAGGAAACAACGGCGGTTTGGTCGCGGAAGCAATCGTTCGCGGATTGGGAAATATTCTTCTGAGTCCGTTGACCCCCGTTGGGAAGGTGGTCGGCGCGAACATCGCCCGGCAGGTGCGGGGCGACCTGTTGTCGGAGGAATCCCAAAAGCCGCATAAATCAGGTTTGCCGGATGACCCCAAACCGCTTGAGGAGCCAAAGCTTTCAGAAGAACCAAAACTTCCGGAAGAACCGAAACCAGAAAGCCATTCAACAACGACGAGTTCAAACGGGAAGGAGTGAACCCATGAGAACGAAACTGTTTTTTGCGGGAATACTATTTATGTTTGTAGCGGCGGGGTGCGCGACCACGCCTCCGGTAACCGGACCATCCACGAGAGATTCGACCCCGGCGGCCGATATACGTAATGCTCAGCGGGCGCCGGATGCGCCTATTGTGACGCAAGGGCCAAAGCTGCGCGTCGCTGTCGTCAAGTTCAATGACAGAAGCGCCTACGGCAAGGGACGCCTTGGCGGCGCCGCCAAGGACATTCTTACGACAGAGTTGGTTCGCTCCGGCAAGTTCATCATGATCACCCGGCAGGATCTCGACCTGTTGCAAGATGAACAGGATCTTGCGCACAGCGGAATGGTCAAGGCCGGAACAGGGGCGAAATCCGGCGAAATTATCGGGGTCAACGCTATAGTCACGGGCACCGTGTCGCAGTTTGGCGTGAAGCAGAAGTCAGCCACTTATCTGTTTGGCGCCAGCAAGACGCAAACGGCGGAGGCGACGGTCGATGTTCGGTTGGTGGACGCAAGCACAGGGCGGATCATCTTTGCCGAAAGTGGAGTCGGCGTCCATGAATCCTCTTCCACCGAGGTATTGGGGATTGGGGGGCGGACCGGGTATGACGAAACGATGGAAGGGAAAGCGTTTCGCGCGGCTGTTGCCAAATTCATCGACAACCTGATTCAGAAGATGGAGACGATCGAGTGGACCGGCAAAGTTGCCTCCGTGGAAGGCACAGAGGTTACTGTAAACGCAGGCCGCAAGACAGGTCTTATAGCCGGAGATCGGCTTCAGGTGTTTGGCGAAGGACGCGAGGTGATAGATCCGGACACCAAGATGCCGCTGGGACGCAGGCAGGGACCAAAGAAAGGTGATATCGAGATAGTGGATTTCTTCGGCGAGGATGCTTCGGTTGGCAGGATCGTCAGTGGAAGCGATTTTGCCGTAAACGACATCGTCCGGTTCGGAAGATAGGAGGAAGGCCATGACGACTAAACGATTTGGGCGCATCTTCCCGTTACTTATGCTGTTTACGGCGCTTTTGTCTGTAACTTTGGGGTTTTCGGGCTGCTATCCGAAGAGCCAGGTATATACCGTGGGAAATGTGGGAGGGCTGATATTCAACGTGAACCCCGGTAACGCGGAGGTGCTGGTTAACGGAGTGGTGCAAGGCAGGGCGTCCGACTTTACACAGGAAAGGTATCTGAAATTATCCAACGGGACTCATCGGCTGGAGCTTCAGGCCGAGGGGTATGAAACATATAAGAGGGAGATTTTCATAGGGTCTTCCCTGGAACGGATAGAGGCGGCGTTGATAAGGAAGCAGTAGAACGGGGCGTGATTACTTCCGGTTCCACCAGTTCTTGAGGCGTTCGGCAATCACTTTTTCGTGTCCGGCCTCGGAAGGGTTGTAGTAGGTTCGGCGGCCAAGCTTTTCCGGGAAGTAGTTGTCGGCGACGAAGCCGTCGGCGAAATCGTGGGGATACTTGTATTCTTTTCCGTATCCCAAATCTTTCATCAGCCGGGTGGGGGCGTTCCGGATATGCAGCGGCACCGGGAGGCTTCCCCCGGTTTCCGCGTCCTTCATCGCCCGCTGCCACGCTATGTAGGTTCTGTTGCTTTTGGGAGCGGTAGCGAGATACACGACTGCCTGCGCGAGCGCCAACTCCCCTTCGGGACTGCCGAGCGTCCGATATGATTCCGCCGCCGCCAGCGTGATCTGCAACGCTCCCGGCGCGGCGTTGCCCACATCTTCCGACGCGAACCGGATCATTCTCCGCGCGATGTAGAAAGGGTCTTCACCGGCCGAGAGCATACGCGCCAGCCAATATAGAGCGGCATCCGGGTCGGAACCACGCAACGATTTGTGCAACGCGGATATAAGGTTGTAGTGTTCTTCGCCGTCCTTGTCATAAAGCAGCCCCTTTTTTTTCAGCGCTTCCCGCGCCGTTTCCATGTCAACCGCCGGCAGTTTCTTGTGCAGCGCGATGGAGACGGAAGCTTCCAGGACATTCAGCGCGACGCGGGCGTCGCCGTCCGCCACGGCTACGATGTGTTTAAGCGCGTCGGGCGAAAGAAACGGCTCCGGCTGCTTTAATCCGCGTTCCGGATCTATCAGAGCGCGCCGGACGATCGTTTCGATGTGGGAAGGGGAAAGCGGCGACAGCACGAGTACCGTGCAGCGGGATAGCAAGGCGTTTCGGATCTCGAAGGACGGGTTTTCGGTTGTGGTGCCAAACAGCGTGACCGTGCCGTCTTCCACGAATGGAAGCAAGGCGTCTTGTTGCGCCTTGTTGAAGCGGTGGATCTCGTCTATGAAGAGGATGGCGGGGCGCGGGTCTTCCACTTCTCCACGGCGGGATTTTTTAAGCTCCGCCAGCGCCTCGCGGATCTCTTTTACTCCTGAAAGGACGGCGGAGTAGGGCAAAAAGACAGCGTCGGTTTCGCGGGCAAGGATTCGGGAGATAGTTGTTTTTCCCGATCCGGGCGGTCCCCAAAAGATCAGGGAGGGGAGAGGGCGGGCGGAGAGAACGGAGGAGAGGAATTTCCCCTCTCCAAGGAGTTCCTCCTGTCCAACGAAATCAGCCAGAACGGCCGGACGCATGCGGTCGGCAAGGGGCGCGCGCATTATTTTTCCTTTTCCTTTCGGATATATTATCCTCATCTTCAATGAAGTGCATCGGAATCATCGCAAAACATTCCGACCCCCGGGTGGAACCGGTCGTTTCCAGGCTTGCGCAGTGGCTGGAAGGGCAGGACCGGCAAGTTTTCCTCGACCGGGAGACAGCCGCCGCGCTTGGCCGCGCGGACGGCATCATGCGCTCCGAGCTTTCCGAACATTGCGATTTTCTTATCGTGCTTGGCGGCGACGGAACGCTGTTGTCCGCGTCGCGCGCGGTTAGGGGCGCGGGGAAGCCGATCCTTGGCGTGAACATGGGCGGGCTCGGGTTCATGACGGCGGTTACCATCGACGAGCTTTATCCGACGCTGGACCGTATCTTCCGTGGCGAGGTTGAGTACGACGAACGTATGATGCTTGATGTTTGCGTTCGCCGGATGGGCGAGCAGGTTGCGGATTACACGGTCTTGAACGACGCGGTGATCAACAAGGGAGCGCCGGCAAGGATCATCGACATCCGGGTATTCGTTGAACGCGAGTTCCTGGCCGACTACAAGGCTGACGGCCTGATTATTTCGTCGCCGACCGGGTCCACCGGCTATTCTCTTTCGGCCCATGGGCCGATTGTCCACCCATCGGTGCGCTCTATTATCGTTACGCCGATATGCCCGCATATGCTGACGCTGCGCCCACTGCTGGTTCCCGATGATATGGTCATTTGCGCGGAGCTGGTTTCCAGGAGCGACGATGTGTCACTGACCCTGGATGGTCAGGTTGGATTTGAGCTTCGCGAGAGGGATATGGTCGAAGTCCGGAAGGCGAAGTCCGCAATCAAGTTTATCCACTCCCCGTTCCGGGATTATTTCACCGTGCTCCGGACCAAATTGAAATGGGGAGAGCGCTAAAACCGTGTTTCGCCGATGCTGATAGAGCTATCCGTCCGCAATCTCGCAATATTTGAAGATGTCCGCGTCGAGTTTTCGCCCGGCCTGAATGTGGTTACGGGTGAAACAGGAGCCGGGAAGTCTATCCTGGTGGAGGCGATTCGCCTCGCGCTGGGAGAGAAGGCCGATCCGTTTGCGGTGCGCACCGGCGAGGCGGAAGCCGAGGTGTCCGCGCTCTTTGATCTGTCCGGGCGTCAGGAACTCAAGGATGCCTGGGAAGACGCTGGGCTTCCATGGGAAGACGAGGTAGTCCTTCGGCGGGTTCTTCCTGCCGGCGGCCGCGGTAGAGCCTACATCAATGGGCGCGTCGTCGCCCAGCCTGTCATGGCCGTTCTTTCTCCACTGCTGCTGATGATGGTTGGGCAGCATAGCGTGACGCAGCTTCTCTCAAAGACGGCGGCGCTTTCAGCGATCGACGACTTCGCGGGTACGGCGGCGCGGTCCTCCGAAATGAGGAAGCGGTACAGGAAAGTATCCGTTCTCCGGCGGCAGGTAGAAGATGCGGCGGCGCGCGGGGCGGCAGCCCACGGGCGGGCCGAGGCGCTGGATTTCGAGATAGGCGAGTTGTCGGACGCTCGCCTTGTTCCCGGAGAAGGGGAGGAACTGGCGGCGTTTCTGCATGCGTCCCGCAACGAAATAAAAGTGCGGGAGGCGCTTCTGGCGGCGGATGACGCGCTATCTTCCTCGGAAAGCGCCACGGTTGTTTCGATGAGTTTTGCCTTGTCACGGATCAAGGAAGCCGCCGCGCTTGATCCACGGGTTCGGGAGATCGCGCAGCGCCTTGGTTCTTTACGCGAAGAGGTAGCCGAGATTGCGCGTGAGATCGCCCGCATGGTAGGGAAAACGGCGGAAGACCCGGAGGCGAAGGAGCGCGCCGAGGAGCGGCTAAGCCTGCTGCGCCGCCTCGAAAGAAAATACGGAAAAGATGTTTCAGGACTGATCACCCACCTTGCGGATCTCGAAAGGGAGCGGGA
This sequence comes from Syntrophorhabdaceae bacterium, assembly GCA_009783195.1. Classification (GTDB taxonomy): domain Bacteria; phylum Desulfobacterota; class Deferrimicrobia; order Deferrimicrobiales; family Deferrimicrobiaceae; genus UBA2219. The sequence continues at coordinate 6,142 of WRHP01000048.1, forward strand.
GTCGCTGGAAGGAGCTTTTGAGGAGGAGACGCGCCTGCGCAAAGAACTGCGCCGGGAAGAAGAAGAGGCGTTGGGCTTGGCGATGGAGCTATCGGCCACCCGCAAGGATGCCGCCGCAAAGATAGGGGCCGCGGTTATGGAAGAGCTGGAAATGGTATCGATGCCCGGCGCGCGGTTTCTCGCCGTAGTGGCATCGCGGGACCATGCTGCGGAATCGCTGGCGGAATCCGGATTCGACGAAGCGGAGTTTTTCTTTTCGGCAAATCAGGGACAAGAGCCGCGCCCGCTTGCGTCAACCGCCTCTGGGGGCGAGCTGTCGCGCGTGATGCTTTCGCTGCGCAACGCCGCTTCACACGGCGGCGGCGGGCGGACGCTGGTGTTTGACGAGATAGACACGGGGATAGGCGGAAATGTGGCCGAGCGTGTTGGAGCGCGCCTGAAAATGCTGGCTGCCGTTTCGCAGGTCATCTGCGTTACCCATCTGCCACAGGTAGCCGCTTTTGCCGACCGGCATCTGCAGGTTCTCAAGCGCGCTTCGGGGGATACGGTGGCTACTTGGGTGAAATCACTGACAAAGCAGGATAGGATAAGCGAATTGGCCCGGATGATTTCGGGATCGGAGATTACGGCGCAGGCGAAGGCGCACGCAAAGGCGATGATAGAGAAGGCGGAAAGGAAATGATTCGTAAGGCGCGCATAGCGGATGTAAAAACGATGCAGGCTCTGATCAGGGAGTACGCCCGCAAGGGCGACATGCTTCCGAGGTCGTTGAGTTCCATCTACGAGAATCTGCGCGACTATTTTGTATATGAGAACGAGAACGGGGAATTGATCGGCACGGCGGCCATACATATCATGTGGGAGGATCTGGCCGAGGTTCGCTCCCTTGCCGTCCGCGAAAGCAATATGGGAAAGGGTATAGGAACGAAGCTTGTGGAAGCGTGCATCTCGGAAGCCATAGTTCTTGGAATTACGCGCGTCTTTGCGCTGACGTATCGTCCGAATTTTTTCATGCGGCTTGGGTTTAAGCAAATAGACAAGTCGGAGCTGCCGCAAAAGATCTGGACGGATTGTCTTCAGTGCGCGAAATTTCCCGATTGCGACGAAGTGGCGCTTCTGGCTGATTTTTCAGGGAGCGCGCGTGTCGGATAGGCGATTCGAGGTTGTTTTTCGCGAAGTGGAGCGGCAAGGAGGAGGCGAGGTAGAGTTATACGCGGCGCGTTCGCGCGCGCGCAAGTACGAGGCGCGCGAAGGCCGTCTCGACGCCATCTCTTTTTCGGACACCCTTGTGCTGGGTTTGCGCGTGTTCCGCGAAAACCGGATGGGGTTCTCCTACGGATTCACGGGAGACGACGCCGACCTGGCGCGAATGGCTAAAGAAGCGGTGTTTTGCGCCGAGTTCTCCGATCCGGACGAGGCGTACGGACTGCCCGACGTTGACGCCAGGCCCGCGGATATTTCGCTGTACGATCCGGCCACTGAATCCGTTTCCGAAGAAGAGAAGAGAGATTTTGCGCAGTCTCTTGAAGCGGGAGTAGTTGCGCGCGACCCGCGCATGAAGCGGGTGCGGACCGCGTCTCTCCAGGAAACTGTTTCTGACGTGTCGCTTGTGAACAGCCGCGGTGTCTTGTTGAGCAGGAGGGAATCGCGTTGTTTTGCGTTTGTGGACGCCGTGGCCGAAGAGGGCGATGAAGGGCAGACCGGGTACGGGTTTGATTTCGCCCGATCGTTGCGTGGGCTGGACGCTGCGACGATTGCCGCGGAAGGAGCGGACCGGGCGCTTCGGATGTTTGGAGCGGTTCGCCCCAAGACCGGAGCGTACCGGGTGGTGCTTGAAAATGGCGCCGCGGCGGAGCTGATCGAGGTGTTGGCGCCCTCATTTTTGGCTCCGCAGGTGGCAAAAGGCAAATCCATGCTGGCGAACAGGCTTGGGGAACGTGTGGCTTCAGAGGCGGTCTTTGTTAATGACGATCCGCTGGATTCAGCGGGTGCCGGCGCGGAATCGTTTGACGGGGAAGGGGTTGCCTGCCGCAAGCGGGAGTTGATCTCCGGCGGCGTGCTGCGCGGGTATCTTTCAGATTCTTTTTGGGGGCGAAAGATAAACGCGGGAAGCACAGGGTCGTGCAGACGATCGGGCGGGAAGACGCCTCCTTCAGTCGGCGCTTCCAACCTGTGCTTTCCTCGTGGTTTGCTTTCTCCAGACAAGCTGCTTGAGGCCGCGGGCGACGGCATTCTGTTGACGGAATTTTTGGGGATTCATACCGCCGACCCTGTTTCGGGCGATTTCTCCGTAGGCGCTTCTGGGATACGTATCAAAGGAGGAAAGCTTGCGGAGCCGCTTCATGGTTTCGCTGTTTCCGGGAACATTCTCGATCTTCTTGAAAAAGTGGAGTCTGCGGGGAACGATTTTCGCTGGTTTGGCGACATCGGCGCGCCCTCCCTTCTGATAGCTCAAATCGCTGTGGGGGGCGACTGACCCGACGATGGCCTCTCCCTTGTTTATCTTCGATCTCGATAACACGCTCTATTCGCGCGAACTTCCCATCTGGCATATGGTGGACGAAAGGATCGAAATGTACGTCATGCGGCGGCTTGGCGTGGACGCCGAGTCCGCCAAGCGTGTGCGGATGGGCTATCTTGACGAGTACGGATCGACGCTACAGGGGTTGGTGCGCCATCACGGAGTAAAGCATGAAGAGTATCTCGAATATATACACGATGTTCCGGCTTCCGAGCTTGTGCCGCCGCGCCCCGAACTGGGGGAGATGCTTGCGAAGCTGCCCGGTAAATGTGTTGTATTCACAAACGGTTCGTGGGATTACGCCCATCGGGTTTTAATGGCGCTGGGCGTTGACGATAGGATGGAAAAAATTTTCGGTATCGAATTCATGGAATATATTGCCAAGCCCTCGCCCTACCCGTACAAAAAGCTGTTGCGGGTTATGGGAGCCGTCGCGGAGGACTCCCTGTTTTGCGATGACAGCCGCAGGAATCTGCTGCCGGCGCGCGAAATGGGGATCTTTACCGTGCTGGTGGGTGAAAGCGCGGAGCCGCAAGGGGCGCTTCTTTTGAAGATGCCGCCGCCGTCGTTCAGGCCGCATGCTGTTATCAAAGACATATGCGACCTGCCGGATGCGCTCCACGCCTTTCCGCCAATGGCGAAGGCGCGGCCGGGAGGAAATGGATGACGGATGGTGAAGGAAAAGCTGAAAACAAGCGCAGGTTTTGGAGGCGCGGAAGGAAAAAGAAAGCCGCGCCGGCCGAGGGAGCCGTATCGGCCGGAACAGAGGGCGTGACGAAAGAGCAGGTCGAAGATGTAATTGCGGAAGATCCGGAAGGAAGATCGCCGCAGCAGGATTACGAGCCGCCTTCCATCGCGGCCGAGGTTGAATCGCCGCCGGAAGAGAGTGTTCCTCCGAAGAAAGCGCGGCGCCGTAGCCGCAGGCACAGAAAACCGGCGGCGTCCGAATTAACGCCGGTTCCGGGTTCAGACGTTCCGGAAGAAGCGCCCGCGGCGCCGGAGCATGAATCCGCCGAGTCTGGCGCGGAGCCGCTGGAACCGTCCGATAAACCTGTTTTCACGCATGAAGTTCACGCGCGCGCGGGAGAGACTTCCGGACATCTGGATGAAACGTACCCTTTGCCTTCGGAAGCGGAACCTGTGCCGCTTTTGACAGAGGCATGTTCTACCAGGGAGTCGGTTGATCCGCCGGTTGTCACGCCGCAGGTTTTGCCTGATGAAGAGATGGCGGCCGAACTTTTGTCGTCTCCTGAAGCAACGGAGCAAAAGCAGGGAGAAACAGGTAAAAAACGCCGCCGTCGCCGCCGTCGCCGGAAAGGAAAAGGAGGGCGGCAGACAGATAACGGAGCGCAAGCGGAGGATGCCCAGACCCATGAAACCGGGGAGGCGCTTGAAGATGACCCGGAAGGCGAGTTTCATGAGGCGGATTTTACCGATGTAGAGGAACCGGAAGAATTCTTCCTGGAAGAGGAAGAAGAAGAGGAAGCGGTTGAAGATGAAGGCGGCGGTCCCCGGAAGGTGATGCTGATCGACGGCATGCACCCGGAAGAGAACAGAGTCGCAATTGTATCGGAAGGGTTGCTCGACTATTACGAAGTTGAGAACCAGCGCAAGAAAGCGTTCAAAGGGAACATTTACAAGGGAAAAGTGGTTAACATCGCTCCGGCGATCGAAGCGGCGTTTGTCGAGTTTGGCGGAGGCCGCCACGGTTTCCTGCCGATGAATGAGTATTGCGCCGGCGCGCTGATGGATAATTTGGGGACATGGAACGAGGGAGACAAGCGTCCTCCTCTGCGGACAGGGATGGAGCTTCTTGTCCAGGTGACGAAAGAGGAATCCACCATCAAGGGCGCGGCCCTTACGTCTTATATAAGCATCGCGGGCCGATACATGGTCATGATGCTGGGGATGAAGCGGTACGGCATCTCAAAAAAAATCACGGGAGAAAAGGAACGGGAGCGAATCCGCAAGCAGATGGAGAAGCTCGAATACCCGGAGCATTTAGGTTTTATCGTTCGCACCGTGGGCGCGGCGCGGCCACTGAAGGATCTGAAGTCCGACTTGCAGAATCTGCTGAAGTTGTGGGATCGCATGGTGGCGGGCGCGCAGGAAAACAAGGCGCCAACGCTTTTGTATGAGGAGCAGGACATCGTCATCCGCACATTGCGGGACAACTATTCCGCGGATGTTGCGGAGGTCACGATGAACTCCGAGGCTGCTTTCAAGAAGGCGGAATCTTTTTTCGACGTTTACTTCCCGCAGCAGAAAAACAAGCTGAAGCTATATCGCCAGAAGCGTCCGCTTTTTGCGCGTTTCAATCTCGAAGAGCAGGTTGAGCGGGTCATTGCCCGCAAGGTTCCGCTTCCTTCCGGCGGCCACATCGTGATTGATCGGACCGAGGCGATATGGACCATTGATGTCAACTCCGGGCGTTCCTCCAAAGACCGCGATATAGAGGACACCGCGTTTAGGACGAACCGTGAGGCGGCGGCGGAAGCGGCCCGGCAGATGCGGCTGCGGGACATCGGCGGCCTCATAGTGATTGATTTCATCGATATGGAGAACAAATCCCATAACAAGGAAATCGACCGGATACTGAAGGAAGGACTCAAGAAAGATAAGGCAAAAAGCGATGTTACTTCGCTTGGCAAGTTCGGGCTGGTTGCTATCAGCCGCCAGCGGATGGGGATCTCCTTCTACGACACTCTTCTGAAAGGATGTGAGGCGTGCGCCGGTTTGGGCGTGGCGCCTACGCGCGATTCTTCGGTCGTCCGGATGTTCCGGCGTTTGCATGATGAACTGACGCGGGACAAAAAGGATGCCCCCAAAGACATTCTCGTGCGCGTATCGGCGGATCTGATAGAGACGCTGATTAACCGGAAAAGGGATGAGATTACCAGAATAGAGCGGATGTGCGGCGGGAAGGTTACTATCCAGTCTGACTCATCGTTGCCGCCTTCGACCTTTGCTATCGGCGCTCCTAACGGCGGGACCGTTACGGGAACTCGTTGATGGCGCGCATACCAACCGTTGAATCGCTGTCTGGTTTTGCCGTTGCGGTACATATTGCGGGCGAGCATGCCGGCGTTTGCTGAAAGCGGCAACGCCTGCGCGTTTAGGCGGATAGCCCGATGGTATTTCCGCGCGGCGGTTGTTTATCTGTCGCTGGGCGCGGTTGTCGGCGCGCTGATGATGCGGTTTGGAAACGATAATTTCAAGTTTTTTCATAGCCATATGCTGTTGGTGGGGACGCTTCTTTTTGCGGTATACGGAATCGGTAACATGTGGATTGCGAATCGGGCGGATAAAATGCTGCCCCCGGGCCCTTCAACTTTCCTGGCCGTCGTACAGTTCTGGCTTGCCAACATCGGTCTTCCAGGCATGCTTCTTTGGTACGTTCTCCCCGTGGGGCTTGTGCCTGACCGGATCGGCGTTCTTTTCGGCTTTATAGAAGCCGCGGCGGCGGTAATGTACGGCCTGATGTTATGGCGGGGGTTGAAAAACATGGAACCGGAAAATTAGGGGGAAACGTCTGTTTTGGCGTTTAACTGCCGTAAACGCCTTGCAAGCCGGCAATCATTACCCGCCGCCCTGTAGCGGACATAACTTA
>WRHP01000049.1 GCA_009783195.1 Syntrophorhabdaceae bacterium
GACGAAGGGCTTAGGCTTGCCAAGGAGTTTGGATTTCCCGTCATAATCAAGGCGGCGGCGGGGGGCGGCGGGCGCGGAATGAAGATAGTTCGCAGCCCGGCCTCTTTTATCAACGCTTTCCTGACCGCGCAGTCCGAGGCGATGTCGGCTTTTGGTATTTCCGATGTTTACATTGAGAAGTATTTCGATTCGGCAAGGCATGTCGAAGTGCAAATAATGGGGGACCGCCACGGCAACATCATCCATCTTGGGGATCGCGACTGCTCCATGCAGCGCAGGCATCAGAAACTGATAGAGGAATCGCCCGCCCCGGGAGTGCCGACCAGAACGCGAAAGGGACTCTGGAAGGCCGCGGTCGATGCGGCCGCGGCGGTGAAATACGACAATGTCGGAACCGTCGAGTTCCTGTATGTTCCGGACGGCGAGTTCTATTTCCTGGAAATGAACACGCGAATCCAGGTGGAGCATCCCGTAACCGAGATGGTTACCGGGATCGACATAGTCAAGGAACAGATTCGGATCGCGGACGGGAAGAAACTGCGGCATACGCAGGAAGATGTCCATATCCAAGGGCATGCCATAGAAGTTCGTATAAACGCCGAGGACCCGGAGACGTTTCTGCCGTCTCCCGGCCTGGTCGAATCGTGTGTATTTCCGGGCGGATTCGGTGTCCGGATCGACTCGGCGATATATCCGGGATACACAGTTCCGCCTACATATGATTCTCTCCTTGGTAAAATGATTGTGCGCGGGGAGGATCGCAACGAAGCCATTATGCGGATGCGCCGCGCGCTTGACGAGATTCAAATCAACGGCGTCAGGACGACGGTTGGGTTTCATAAGAAGATTCTCGCCAACTCGGATTTCGTGGAAGCGAGGCTTTCGACAGATTTTCTTGAGAAACACAGACCCTGAAGACCGACAGGCTTTAAAGACAAAAGAACGACCGGAACAGGGCCGAAAGGAGAAAAGGACAGCGTGGTATTCAATTCCATAAAAAAGGCGTTTTCTTCGAAAGACGGTGAAGATCGGGCATCGCTGTCCAAAAAGGTGCAGGCGTCTCCAAACGATCCGCAAGTGAGACAAAAGCTTGGGATTTTCATGTTGCGGGCAGGGGAAGTGGTGGAGGGGATAGACCAACTGGCCCGCTCCGCGATTATTTACGAGAAGGACGGTTTTGCCGGGAAGGCGGTAGCGGTCATCCGGCAAATACTCAAACACGACCCCAAAAACAACGATTTTCAGAAATGGCTCATCCGGTTGCTTGCGGCCGAAGGGCTTTTTGCCGACGCCCACGCCGAGATCAAGAGAGTCGCCTCTGACCCCAGCAGGTTCAACTCGGATGATTCCCGAGTCGAGTTCTTCCGGCAGATCTCCGGTTATATGCCGGATAGCCCTCTGCCTTGCATGCTGGTCTCGGATATATTTGTCGGGCAAAGAAAAAGACTGGAAGCCGCCGATGAACTGAAAAAAGCGGTAATGGCGAAAACCTCAAGCGAAATGAAAGCGGATATTGTGGAACGAATCCGCGGGTTGGTCGGGCAGGGAGGCAGCGATTTTGCGATCTTCGAATCGTGCGGGTTCATGTATATTGCGCTCGAAATAAAGGAAGAGGGCTTGGCGCTTCTTTCCCGCGTAGTTAGCCATGAAGAGGATGCCGGACGCAAGGACCGCGTTTCGGGGATGAAGGAAATCATAAAGTCGATTCAGGGAGGCTGGGATCCGTCAAGTATCGGCGCTTTCTCCTTCGAGGAATGTGTAAGCAAGCGCGCGGCCAAGGTTGCGGCTCCTCCGGCTACGGCTCCGCAGGCAGCGGCTTCGTCGTCTTCCTCCATGCAAATTATGGAGTCGGCTACGTCTCTTAGGGCCGTCGAAAGTACGGAAGAAATGCCAGAGGCATCCGAGGAAGAAGAAGACGAAGACATGGTCCGTGACGCTTTGGGACGTCTGCAAGCCAAAGTTCACGAGGAAGTCGGCGAGTCGGACTTCGAAACCCGGTACAATTTGGGTATAGCCTATAAGGAAATGGGGCTTCTCGACGAGGCGGCCACCGAGTTTCGGCTGTCAATGAAAAATCCGGATCTTCTGGTTGGCGCTTCTTCCTTGCTGGCCGATACCCTGGCGGATAAAGGGGATATCGCCGGCGCTTTTGCGGCCCTTGACGAGGCGCTTGGAGAAATAACCATCACGGAAACGCAACGACGCGATCTCCAGTACCACAAGGCGGCGTTGCTGTCGCTTAATGGACGCGAGGAAGAAGCCGGCAGCCTGTTCGTTGCCATCGCGGATAAGTTCCCCGGATACCGCGACGTGGATGCCAGAGCGAAGCAGTATCGTTCCTGACGGGCAGTCGGCAAAGTTGCGTTGCGCGGTTGGTTTAATATAATGAGGATACGGCGGAAGCGGGCGTAATTCAGGGGTAGAATGTCAGCTTCCCAAGCTGAACGTCGCCGGTTCGAATCCGGTCGCCCGCTCCAATAAATATCACGTCCGCAAAAGCGGCGTTACGGGTAAAGAGGGCTTTGTCCCGCAAGGGGCCAAGCCCTTTGCATTTTTGTATAATTGTTCAATGTCGAAGAGATTTGTCCTGTGGTTTGGGAGCGCATTCCTTCTTGCCTTTTTTATATGGTCCGGATGGCGGCTGTCGATCACGGTTTCCGAAAAATTGCGGGGCGTTGAGGCGGAGCTCTCCGCTTACGCGGCGAACTACGGGCTGGATGTCAGACATGGCGGCCTGAAACTCCATCTTTTTCGCCTATGCCTTTCTCTTGACGAAATAGAGGCGCGCGACGCTCTCGCGGATCGGTTTTTGGCGAGCGCAAACAACATCGAAATCTCCTTGTCTTTGCTTCGCGTACTGAGGGGCGAGGTTCCCGTTTCCCGCATCCGCGCAAGGAATTTCCGGATCGAGGCGGGGGAATGGAACCGCGCGCTGTACGAAAAGCTATGCTCCATTGAGGAGTCCGGGGATGTCCGGCTTCCGGAATTTTTGTTTGTCGACGGCCTGGTTTCTCTTGGGCCTTTTGGTCCTGTTCAACGCATGGACGCTAACGTGCGGGAAGTCAGGGTCCGCCAGGGACGTTTCCTGGGCACGCGCATACATGTGGCCGTTTCCCGCGTGGATGGGCTGATTTCTATTCCGGGAGAGGGGGTTACAGGATGGCCGTTTCCGTCGATGGAAGCGGACATGGTATTTAAGGGAAATGCCGTCCGGGTCCGTAAATTCACAGCGCAGGGAGACGCCTCGACGATCAGTTTTTCCGGGTTAGCTGAAATGAAGAAGCGCCTGATTGATGGAAAAGCGTCTGGGACGATTGATCTCGCAAACTGGATCGAGGCCGGCTATCCCGGAGCGTCATACGCGCGGAACGCATTCAGATCCGGAAAGGCTGAATTCTCTGTTTCCGCTTCCGGGCCGCTGGAGAATCCGTCGGGACGGGCGAAGCTTTATCTCAAGAAAAGCGATTTACGCGGCGTTGCCGTTTCCGACCTTGAAGCCGCGCTGTCGTCGAGCGGATCTATGGTGCGATTTGACCGTGTGCGCGCAAAGCTTTTGGGCGGCTCTTTCGATGCGTCCGGAAGCTACGACCTGAATTCCTTCGGAATGGAATTGAAGGCTGCCCTGAACCGGATCTCCCTTGCTTCAATCCCATGGTCCGATATAGAGGCGCCAGGCAGGTTTTCCGGTAAAGCGAATATAGAGGCATCCGTTTCGGGAACTCCGGATCGCCTCAAGGCGACCGCTTCGCTCTCTATGCCTGAAGGGGTTGAGAGCCATCCCGAACTTGGCGGCCGGGCATATAAGTGCCGCCTGCCCGTTACTCTAGTTGCGTCCGTGGAAATGCCGGAGGCCGGGAAATTGCGGCTTGAATCGGCGCGGCTACGGGCGGGGCTCGCCGAGGCGTGGGCTGAAGGGGAAATCCTTTCGTCCGCGCGAAGATTAAAGCTTCGCGGGGCCGTGCGGGCGCCTTCGGGGAAAGCGGAAGAATACGGATTTTTGTTCCCGGTCTCCTGGAGGCAAATGGACGCGGAATGGGAAGTGAGCGGCCCGTTATCCATGCCCCGGATGGCCGTATCGGCTGATGTTAACGGGCTGGCTGCCTGGTCATTGCCGCCTGCTTCCTTGACGGTGACGGTTGAAGGGGTTCCGACCGGCACCCTTCGGTTTGCGGCAGGCATTCCGGCGGATCCGTTCAAGATGAAAACAATTGGAACCGTGTCCGCCCTCATGGACCCCGCCAAAACACGCGCGGACGTATCGGTTTCCACGCACGGCATCAATCTTTCGGAGAGCGGGAAATGGTTTGCCGCTACCCTCGTCTCGTTGGGAAAAGACCCAAAGCCGGTACGGGAATATCTCGATGGAATGAGCGGCACGGTGGAAGCGGATGCGCGGATAAAAATAGCCGCGGGAATGGCGGATATCAAAGGAAGCATTCGGTCCGCGCGTATTGATGTCCGGGGAGTCCCGATTTCCGCAGTCACGGCGACGGGTGAATACAGAAGCGCCGGTGATGCCAGATGGACGGCGCGTGGAGGAGGCAGATTAGGCGATGGAGCGGTCTCCTTTGCGGCCGAAGAATCCGCCGACGGAAATTCGAAAGCCTCGGCCGGCGTCTCCGGGCTCAGGATCTCTCAAGCGTTGTCCTTGCTTAGGCAAGACGGTTTCAAGGGTGTTGACGGCATATTCGAGGCCCGGCTTGACGCTAAACGAGGAGCGTCTGAGTGGGAAATACAGCGACTGGAAGCGCGGTCCGCGGAGCTGTCGGTCGGCGATGCCCGTATTGCCAATGTGCGCGTCGAAGGAACTCTCGGCGCCGAAACCGGCATGTTTTCCGCGCGGTCAGAATCTCCTTCGGTTTCCGTATCCGGAGATATTCGTCGGGATATGGATTGGCGGACAAGATTTTCAATGACCGCGTCTTCGCTGCCCACATCGTTTCTGTTTGCCGCGGCGGGCCGGCCTGGCGTGGCTTCCGAAGGCGTGTGGCGCGCGGAAGCGGAGGGCGTAGCGCTTCTCGCGGGATTGTTATCCGGGAAACCGGTAACGCCGGACACATTTCCTGTTTTTCGCGCTACGGTGCATGCGGAAAGCCCTGGGATGGGTACGCTTAGCTTTAAGGAATTTCGCGCCACGGGAGCGCGTAGCGGGGGCGGCATTGCCGGGAGCCTGCTTACCACTGGTCCGGAAACGCGCCTCGCATGGGAAGTGTCGCTGCGCGAACCGTTTGAGTTCCGGCTGGAAGGTCCGTTCTCTATTGGGGAGGAATCGAATGGCCGGCCGGCGGACGATAAACGGCGCGTGTCGGTCAACGGCAAAGCGTTGATTACCGGCTCGCTGAAACTTCCGGAGAGGACAAACGGCGCGGTCAGGGTCGAATCTTTTTCCTATCGGGAAGGCGGTTGGGAACTCAAAGGAAAAGACTTTGCGGCCAGGATGGAAGCGGATGGGGTTCGGCTTGAAGACGTGACGCTTACAGCTGCGGATGCTCCGGTGCGGATCGCGGGAAAGATTTCCTGGGACGGGGATATGGATGCGCGGGTCAACGGAAAACTGCCCGCGGGACTGGTGCGCCTTGTTGTGCCTGGTGTTTTCGAAAAGCTGGACGGTATTGTGACGGCTGAAGTCCGCGTGACGGGAAACATGTTCGACCCGGTGATCGTAGGGACCGGACGGCTGGATGAAGTGAGCCTGTCGTTTAAGGGGTACGCTCAACAGTTCGAGGGATTGAAAGGGGAAGCGGTTCTCAGCCGCGAAAAGGTTGTGTTCGAGCATTTCGAAGGAAGGAGTGGCGGCGGATATGTTGACGGTTGGGGAGAGGTTCCGCTGCAGATGGATGCCGGGCAGCGCCTGTACTTCTCCGTGGATTTCTTCGACGTGCGGTACCCATACCCTGATGATTTTCAGCCCGTGATCCAGGGGCACGTGGAACTGTTTGGCCCGATCGACGATATTATGGTTGCGGGTGATGTGGAAGTGCAGTCGGCGCGTTACAAGAAAAACATTTATCCCGAAAGGGCGTTTCTGGATTTCCGCCGCAGGTTGGCCGATGTCTCCGCCCGGAGAGATTCAACGGATTTTCGCGCGCGTCTCGACATCAATGTGGTCGCGGACCGGACGCTCAGAGTCAAAAACAACCTGGCGAACACAAGCGGCAGCGGTGAATTTAGGGTGCAGGGAGACACCAACAAGGTTATTGTCCTTGGTTCCTTCGATATGTATGAGGGATATGTCGAGTTATACGGTAACAGGTATGAAATTAAACGGGCCATCATTGATTTTCAAGATCCCCGCAGGATCAATCCGTACCTGGATGTGCGCGCGGAAACCCGGAAAAGCGGTTACCTGATCGCCGTGCTTGTCTCAGGCACTGTCGAGAAGCCGGAGGTGAATTTCTCTTCCGACCCGCCGCTGGGCCAGACGGATGTGGTGAGTCTGCTTTCATTCGGCGTGACGACGCAAACGCTGCTTTCCACCGGATACCGCTCCAGTTTTGAAAACGTGGGAACAACAGGAGCCGTAGGCGGTTCGGCCATTGCCCTTGGGAGTTTGGGCGGCGTGGACGAGCGGATTCGCGGGACAGTCGGACTTGACAAGTTCTCCATCGAAACCGGCTTCTCTCCAACCACACAAACGTTCGAGCCGCGATTGGTCGCCCGGAAGTCGTTTGAAGACCGCTTGTCGGTCGGCATGTCGCAGAGCCTGGGAACTACTTCAGAAACAGCCGCTTCCCTCGAAATGCAACTGATGGAGCGCGTTTACCTGGAGAGTGGCTGGAAAAGCGGCGACAAGTCGGTGCCGGGGCAGGTTAGTGGAGATGTGAGAGTGCGGTATCGCTTCCAGTCCCTCAAGGATCTGCTGTATGGCAGGGATTAGAAGATTTCTTTTATTGCTTGTTGTCCTGGTTTTTTTATTGCCTTCCGGAGCCGACGCGGAGGAAGGCGTTCCTGTCGCTTCCGTTTCTTTCCAGGCGCCGGCTTCTTACCAGATCTCATATGAGGAGCTAAGCGGGCTTGTCACATTGCGCCCTGGAGATCCTCTGCGCATGGAAGCTATTCAGGAGTCCATCAGGAGACTGCAGGAGAAGGCTGTTTTTCAGGAAGTGTCCGCTTACGTTCAGGATGACAATGGAAAAGCAAAAGTTTTATTCCATCTGAGCCCTGTTCCTCTTATAGCCTCGATAGATGTCGAAGGGGAGAAGAGACTGCCCGCCGCCCGTATTATTGCCGCGACACGGCTGAGAAGAGGAAGCCTGCTGCCTGAGAAGAATATCTCGGAGGTGCGGCGTGCCGTGGAGTCTTTCATGGCGCGGAAAGGGTTTACGGAAGGGAAGGCAAATGTCGTGGTGTTATGCGACGCCATGAATGGGTCCGGCAAGGTGCGGATCGTCGTGGAAGAAGGGCGCGCGGCGAAAGTAAAGAGTGTGGAGGCGCCCGGAGTCACCCTGTTTTCGATGGAGCGGCTAAAAGAAATCCTGAAGGTGGAAGTCGGAGCTTCTTTTGATTACGAACGGTGGGAGAAAAGGATTCCCGTGCTTCGGAAAGAGTACCAGAAGGCGGGTTTCCTCACCGTTCACATCGAGGATACGGCGGCGGCGTGCAGCGAAAGCGACGGAATGTGCGCCGGCGTCCAAGTGGAAGAAGGAAAGCGATTTGATATTCGCTTGGAAGGGGCAAACCGCTTTTCTCCGGACCGGCTGGCGAAAGTGGCGGGTATTTTTAGCGGAGAAGAGACGACAGGTTTTTCCATTGCCTTTGACATGGAAGAGAAGATCCGCTCGTTCTATGAAGAGGAAGGATACCCGCGGGCGAGCGTCGAAGTCGCATTGGGCGAGGAGAGCGGCGGAATAGTTCCCATGGTCGTGACTGTCAGCGAGGGAATGAGGGGATTTATCAAGGATATACGGTTTGAGGGCAATAAGTCGGTCGAGGAAGATATCCTTCGCAAGCAGTTTATGACCCGTGAGCGAGGTATGTTTCACTGGGTTACGGGGTCCGGAAAGTACAACGAGGAAGAATGGCGCCAGGACATCAATGCCGTTACCGGGCACTACCAGTCGCAGGGATACGTGAACATGAAGGTGGTCGATGTTGATGACCAGTTGGACGGCAAAGGAGGGATTACCAAGGTTGTTCGCGTCGAGGAAGGGCCAAGGTATTTTCTCCGGGAGATCAGCTTTGAAGGAAACGACCATTTTTTGCGGCAGGAACTCCTATCCCTGATGCATAACAGGGAGGGCCGGTTCGTTGACTATATAGGGCTTGAACGCGATCAGGAGGCGATTGCGGCCAGGTACCACAATACGGGGTTTTTGGACGCGGAAGTGGAAGGGACGCTTGATTTCGAGCCTGGCGCAGACAACGTGACGGCCCGGTTCCGTATTGCAGAAGGGCAGCGGTTTCGCCTGGGGTCCGTCGTGGTGCGGGGAAATATTCTGACTAATCCGATGGCTGTGCTCCGTAGAAATCCTATTGAACAGGGAGCGTTTGTAGGCGATAACCGGCTGCTTGAGTTTCAGCAGTCCGTGTATCGCACGGGGCTCTACAAAAGCGTCCGGATACAGCGCATCAAGAAGCCTGCCGATGGAGTGGTGGATCTTGTGGTCGATGTCGAAGAAACCCTGTTTATGGATCTCGGATTTGGAGCCGGGTACGGGACCGAGACCGGCGCGCGCGGATCGGTATCCGCAAAGGAAAGAAATATCAACGGCCTTGGGAGGGGCATATCCGGCCTGGTTATGGTCGGGCAAAAAGCGCAAAACTATCAAGCGGAGCTGCGCGAACCGTACATTTTCGGCGGCCGGTACGAATGGGAAGGATTGCTTACGGTTTCACGTTTGTTCCAAAACCGTCCCAGCTTCTCTATCAGGAGAGAGGCGCTGATCGCCGGTATTCAGAAAAATGTGTTCGTACGGTCCACATTTTCGTTACAGTACGAGTTTTCAATCGACAGGATATATGATGTCGAGCCTGGCGCCGTGATTTCCGAGAGGGACCGGGGCAGGGCAAATCTGGGGATTCTTCGCGGAATCATGGTTCTTGATTTCCGGGAAGATCCCTTCAATCCCAAACGAGGGGTATTTCTTTCAGGCTCCGCCGAACTGGCCAGCGAGGCCATTGCTTCGGAAATCAATTACTGGCTGCTTTCCGGGCAGGCAAGCTTCTATCAGCCGGTATTACGCCGCAACTCATTTGTTCTTTCCGTAAGGTCCGGCGCCATCCGTTCATACGGCGCTACAAACGAAGTCCCGATCCAGAAGCGGTTTTTTGCGGGAGGACGGACAACGGTGCGCGGGTTTTCGCAGGATTCGCTTGGGCCGAAAGGAAGTGACGGGTCAGCGACCGGAGGAAACTATCAGTTGATCCTGAACGCGGAAATGCGGTTTCCGCTGGAGCGCAGTTTCCTGTTTGCGGTTTTCTTCGACGCAGGCAGCGTTTGGAGACATGACGATTCGCATAATGCCTTCGATATGCGGAAAAGCGCCGGGATCAGCCTGAGATACATTACTCCGGTCGGCCCCGTTAGCGTCGACTATGGCTGGAAACTGGACCGGCGTGAGGGAGAATCTCCAGGGGAGATCAGCTTCACAATAGGGATGGTCTTTTGATTTGAAACATTTGGCGTGTGTCCGAAAATAATGTTATTTTTCCATGAAGTGCAGGTAGCGCGTTGCTTTCTCCCGTAGTCCTTATGGAGAATTATAGTTTTTGCCATGCTTGTTCCGTCATTTATGTATGATTTTGCGGGAATCATGTGGTTTTTCGCTGTAATAACGCGGCAAGAGCGATAGCTGCGATGTTTGGGAGCTTTGCTGCTCCCGGAATGACATGTTGTCTGTTAGATGGAGTGGCTTAAATAAGGAGAATTGCGACCCGGAGCTTGACTAAAAGCGCAGTGTTAACCGCAAGCGTATTTGAGGGAGATGTTATGGACAGAAAGGTTATCGAAGCGTACAGGCTGTCTCTCTTCGGCAGGATGGCGATGGGTTTGTCGCATGAGGTGGATAACCATCTGAGTATTGTAATCGGGTTCTCCGAGATTATACAGATTACCGCGTCCAATCCTGAGAAAGTGCGTGACAGCGCGGGGAAGATTCTCATGGCGGGAGAAAAGATCGCCGCGTTGATAAAGCAATATTCACATTATGTTCGCCCTCACGCTCCGGAAAGGGAGTTCTTCAGCGCGGAGCAGGCGATCCAGGAGATCCTGTTGATTGCCCGATACGATCTTGGGCGTCACGGCAATGTTGTCGAGGCTCCGGTTTCTTATCCTCAAGGGCTGATTTTGGGGGACCAGCGCGACTTCGCTTTGGCGTTTTTGGCGCTGCTTTTCAACGCGGTGGAAGCTACGATGGATAAAAGCGGCACGGTTTTGATCGGAGTTTCTTTAAACGACAGCGGCTGGGAGATATCTGTCACAGACAACGGGGCCGGCATTCCGGCGGGGATGGAGGAGACTGTTTTCGAGGAAGGCTTCACTTCGCATTCCGAATCTTTCCATAGCGGGATGGGGTTGCCGGTGGCAAGGCATGTCATCTCGGAGGTTGGCGGCACGTTGCGGCTTGAGAATGTTTTGGGCAAAGGGTGTGTCGCGACGATCAGACTGCCCGCATCGTATGTGAAACAGGTTGTTTGAAGGCGGGCTCGACGATATGAGTTTCACGGCATAAATAAAATCCATCGAGAGGCGATGATGAGCACATCAGCGGAACAGGGCATAGAGGCTTACAAGCGGGGCGACTATCAGACGGCGGTAGGCATCATAAAGCCGCTTGCCGAGGACGGAGTGCCCGAGGCGCAGAATTGCCTTGGGGGCATGTATTACAACGGCAGCGGCGTAATACAGGATTATGCCGCCGCGATGAGGTGGTACCGGAAAGCCGCTGATCAGGGGTTTGCGCTTGCCCAGAACAATCTTGGCAGAATGTATTACCTCGGCATAGTAATGGATCAGGATTATGACGAGGCGCTGAAATGGTATCGGAAGGCGGCGGATCAAGGGCTGGATGACGCGGAGAACAACATTGGTCTTATGTACAAGTACGGCCAGGGAGTCAAACAGGATTACGCCGAGGCGATGAACTGGTACCGAAAGGTTGCGGACAAGGGAGATGCCATGGGGCAGCTTAACGTCGGCAACATGTATTACAACGGCCTTGGCGTCGAGCAGGACTACGGTGAAGCGATGAAGTGGTTTACGATGGCGGCGGACCAGGGATTAGCTTATGCCCAGGGCATCCTCGGCTTCATGTATTCATCGGGATACGGTACGGAGCAGGACGCCGTTAAAGCCTGTATGTGGTTCAATATCGCGGTCTTGGGGTATCCCGCTTCGGATGAGCATTTGCGGGAGAAGGTGAAAAACATCAAAAATCTTCTTGTAGAGAAGATGACTCCGGACCAGGTGGAACAGGTTTTGGAACTGACAAAGGAATGGAAACCGAAAACGAAAGAGTGACCAGTTTTGGCGCGGAAGCATGGCGATGATGTTCGGCCAGACATGTAATTGATTTCGTTGGATCATGTTTTGAGGCGATAGAGGCTAATGCCGAAAATTTCAAGGGGCCTGCGGTTTTTAACCGAGGCCCCTTGAAGTATTTTCGTGGTGCCGAAGAGGGGAGTTGAACCCCTACGCCCGCAATGGACACTAGACCCTGAATCTAGCGCGTCTGCCAGTTCCGCCACTTCGGCACATGATTCGCGGAAGATCCAGATTATAGCAAAAAAACCTTTTACGGCAACATTCAAATAAGAAGCTTTTATGGGAGATGTTTGCGTGCAGTATAGTTGTAAAAAGAAAGAAGAAATGCGTGAGGAGGCAAAGGCGGATGCGCGATCGGGCCTACTGGGAGCGATGGATTCGGCAAAACGGCCCGGAGCTTGAAAAGCGGCTTGTTTCCATAAAGGAATGGTTTCGGGAAGCCGGTGTGGAAAAAGGGGAACGCAGGGCGTTTCGGGTTGCCTTCAAAAGTATGGTAACGGAAGGTCTCACCGTGAAAAAGACCGGGAAGGCGCCGCGCCAAGGCGCGGGGAAGCGGGCGCTTTCAGGCGGGTCGGCGGATAATCATCTCGATGGGCGCGAAAAAACGGGAAAGGGTAAGGCGATTGACGGGCGCATTCGCTTTACCAGGGAAGGGCGTCCGTTTGTGGTTCCGGAAGATCCTGATCTCCCCATAGTGCGTATTCCCGGCCATTCGCTTTCCGGAGCCTGGCCAAAAGATTTGGTG
>WRHP01000050.1 GCA_009783195.1 Syntrophorhabdaceae bacterium
GGGAATGATTTTTGATAGCAGCATTGGCTTGCTCATTTGAAGTTCCTGCGCCCAGGTATGGTTGCGGACCATAATCGTGAGCACACTGTTTCGAAACCTTGCCGGGAAGGTTTTAGACGATAGTAAAGGCCCCATGATCGACGGCCATGCTTTGCGGAGAGAGACGAGTACCGACACTTCTGGGATATTGAGAGAAGCAAGGTAGCGCTCAATATCGACTGACAAGGGTACGGGGGCTTTGCGTGTCATGAAAATACTATATGCATTCCGGCTTGAGAATTCCTGTTCGAAATAAACAAAAAACCGAAGTTCTTTTCTATTCTGTCGATACGATAAAATACGATAAATTATATATAATTTTATATAATTTTATGAAATAAAGCGGTTGTTGAGTTATGCGCAAGGAAAGTTTTTATGGGTCGTTGTTCTTTGGCTATGATAAGTTTGTAAAGATAAGGTGTGAATAATGGTTTTTGGGGAGGATGGTTGAAAAGACGGGTTTTCGGCATGCGGGCGGCGATGTTTTTATCGGCGGTCTTGCTCTTTTTGCCGTTACAAGCGGAAGCGGCGGGCTCAACGAGCGCGAGTTTTACGGAAACAGGCGCGTCGGCCGCAAAGACCCTCCTCGACTTGTCCCCGGTTTTTCCTCCGGCTTCCGCCGTGCGGTCGCCCACTGCTCCGGCTCCGGCTCCGGCTCAGCAAAACGTGATACCGTTTCAGCTTTCCTTTCTTTATCCATCCATGGCTGCCGCGGCTTTCGAAGAAGATGACGACCAGGTTATGTCGCCTGTAGATGTGGATCTTCAAGTGAGCACCAATATCGAGGAAGAAGTCCTGGAACCATTAGGCTCCGCCGAGATAGAGGTAGACGACTTCTTTGCGAAAGCGTCCGAGGAAGTGGAGAAAGGAAAGCATGGCGAGTTTGCGGCGATGGCAAATCCCATTGACAAGTTTATCCGGTATTTTACGAACAAGGGACGCGACAGGATGGAGTTGTACCTGTCACGATCCGGGAAATACCGCGATATGATGCAGGGGATTCTGTCGGAATACGGATTGCCGGAAGATCTGATCTACCTCGCTCTTATTGAGAGCGGTTTTTCCACCAAGGCATATTCCAGAGCAAGAGCTGTCGGTCCCTGGCAGTTCATCGCTGGAACGGGGCGGCGCTACGGGTTGCAGATCAACTGGTGGGTTGACGAACGCCGCGACGCGGAAAAATCCACACACGCCGCTGCCAGCTATCTCAAGGATCTCTACGGTATGTTCGATTCATGGCCGTTAGCCGCCGCGGCATACAATGCCGGCGAAGGAAAGATCAGCAGGGCGATCTCCAGGTATAAATCTGATGACCTTTCGGAGTTGATCCAGCACAAGTATCTTAAGCAAGAGACCAAAGATTATGTTCCGAAAATGCTTGCCGCCATGGCCATTGCCAAAGAGCCGGAGAAGTATGGCTTTTTCGATATCGAGTACGAAGAACCGCTGAACTTGCGTACGGTGACTGTTCCCGGGGGGATAGATCTGGTGGAGATGGCCCGGATTATCGAAGTTCCTTACGATGATATTAGGGAGTGGAACCCGGAATTGCGCCGGTTTTGCACTCCTCCAAACTGGCCGGAATACGATTTGCGGCTTCCCGCCGATGCGGTAGATCGCGCTCAAGACCGGATGGAAGACATCCATGAGCAGGCCAAGGTTACTTTTCTCCAGCACAACGTGCGCGGCAAGGAGACGCTTGGGGGGCTGGCGGCCAGGTACGGCACATCCTATGCGATTCTCCATGAATTAAATGGTTTGAGGAGCGGCTCCATACAGCACATGTCCCTCCTTGTCATTCCGGTTACCGGCCTTTACGGGAGCGATACCGTTCCCGGCCAGAAGATAGACCCTGACAAGATTATGGTTGCGCGAATGAAGGCCGAGGAGGGAAGGCGTCGCAGTTCCTACGGCAGATCTGGCGACAGGGCATCGGTCACTGTTCAAAAGGGACAAACGCTGTCAAAGATCGCGAGAGAAAACGGGGTTTCCCTCGCCGCGTTGGCAAAAGCAAACGGATTGGCCACAAACGCGAAAGTCAAAGTCGGTACTCGGCTTAAGATTCCGGGGCGTAAAGCCTCGGCGCAAAAATCCGGGTCGAAAGCTGTGGCAAAACCTGCCCGCGGCAAGGCCAGACAGGGTAGCACTCTGTAAGATCTCCCTCACTCATGCGGTGTTTGCGGGCAAAGGTCTGCGCTGTCCGCAATCGGCGTTTTAGATCAATTTACATTCAAAATGTTTTGTTTTTTGACACGGCGTCTTTTTGTCGCGCGGCGGTGTTTGCGCGGGCCAGGATGGATGTTGTTGAGCGTCCCTGCAGAAAGCGAATCGTTTTGACCGTTCCTCCGGCTTTTTGGACCAGGTCGGCTCCCACGATCTCCTTCTCTTTCCAGTCGCCGCCTTTGACCAGGACATGGGGCATCACGTCGCGGATGAGGCATAACGGCGTGTCTTCGGAGAAGACCGCCACGTATGACACGCAAGCAAGCGAAGCGAGCAGGTAAGCCCGGTCGGCAGCCTTTTGGACCGGCCTTCCTTCCCCTTTTAGCCTTCTGACGGAGGCGTCGCTGTTCAAGCCGACAAAGAGCAGATCTCCAAGCGATGCCGCTTTTCTGAGGTATTGCGCGTGGCCGGCGTGAAGGATGTCGAAGCAGCCGTTGGTGAATACGATCCTCTTCCCTTCGCGCCGCAGGCGCGCGCATAAGGCGCGAACGTCCCGGCGCGAAATTACCCTTGCCGCCGGGTCTTCCGGTATGCCTTTGTGTTCCTGTCGTCGCGACAAGGTATCCTCCTTCGGATTTCTTCCGCCGCCGCGGGATCAATTGTGCCGATTGCGATGCCTTCTTCTTTTCCCAAGGCTGCCAGCCGTTCTCCGGAAGGAGATACGATTACGGAACCTCCCGAGTAGCGGAAATGTCCCGATGAGCCTACCGCGTTTGCCGCCACGACGTAAGCCTGGTTTTCCACGGCGCGGGCCGCCGTAAGGATGTCCCAATGGGAGGCGCGGACGGAAGGCCACTGGGCGCAGACGCAAAATACGGATGCTCTCTCAAGAAAATATTTTCTGGAAAGTTCCGGGAACCGCAGGTCGTAGCAGATAAGAGGGCCGACTGGTCCGGCGTCAGTGAGGATTACGCCGGACGATGTGCCGCGACGAAACCATAGGTCTTCTCCGGAAGGGGTGAACAGGTGGGTCTTGCGGTATTCCCCGGTGACTACGCCCGTAGCGTTGATTACGTGCATTGTATTGTAAACGCTGCGCCCCACCCGCTCGGGAAGCGAGCCGGCGATCACGATGCGCATACTCGACGCCAGGGAGCGCAGTTCATGGAGGATTTTTGGCGTAGTGCCGCAAAGCGGCAGCAGCCGGTCCTCCGCAAAGCCTGTGCTCCACATCTCCGGGAGTACGCATAGCTTGGCGCCACGCCTGGCTGCTTCGGATATCAAACCAACGGCGCGGTCGCGGTTGGCGGGGACATCGCCGATATCAATCTGGAATTGCAATACGGCTGCTTGGAATGGAGAAGAGGCCAATTACGGCTCCGCGCTTGTTTTTAGGCCAAGGGAACGCGCATGCGATAGTAACGACCACTATATTGTTGTTTTGCCATTGATTTCAAAGGGAATTTAGGCCGCCTCTTTCCTGCGCGCCGCCGTTCCTCCGCCCTGCTTCAAGAGGGTTACGTCTTTATTTATCGCATACTTGCGGCGATTGTAACGACCACTATATGTGTCGCGCCGGCGTATTTCAAGACAGAGGAGGCTTCGCTTGCGGTGGCTCCGGTGGTGAGCACATCGTCAAGCAGGAGAATACGCGGAGGGGCGTTTTTTCCTTTCGGGACGCGGAACGCGTTTTTGACATTGTTTTCCCGATCTTTCAACGGAAGGCCCGCCTGCGGAAGACGCTCCGAACGGCGATGGAGGATGAGCGGATCGCACGGCCATCCAAGAAGACGGGCCAGTTCCGCCCCTACCAGGGCGGGAAGGTTGAACCCGCGCCGGAAATATTTAATAGGATGTATCGGGACCGGTACGATGACGGGCGTATTGTTGTCCGGAAACAGGTCTTTCCATTGGTTCTGAAGCGCCTCTTGAAGCCTTTGCGCCACTGCCCGCGCGGGGAATGGGCGGGCAGTGTATTTGGATGTAAGGATGGCCGACCGGATATCGCCGGTGTACGCGAAGAGGGAGCGCGCTTCGTGGTACGGCGGATTGCTTACGTGAGAGCTTTGGGCGGAAAAGTATATCGCAGGCCACCGGGTTACGGCGTCGGGAGACAGATCCGGCGTTGCGGGCGGCAGAAACTCGCGCAAGAACAGGATCTCTTTGGCTGTTGCGCGGAGCGGTTCGAAAAAGCGGGACAGCAGGTCAGCGTATGGTCGCGGCGATGGCGTATTTGTTGTTTCCGTGGTCGATGGAGTAACTGTTCCATTCGCCGCAGTCGGGGCATCTATGTGTCCATTTGATGGTGGAGGACCCGCAGATGTTGCAATGGAATGGGATGAGGTATCTGCGTTTGTAACCAAATGCGCGTTGGTAGTGTTTGCATGCCGACTCAAACCGGTTTCTCCTCCGAAACGCTTCCGCTAGCAGTACATGCAGCGATTCGTGGTCAGGCTCAAGCGTCTCGGCTTTCAATAACTGTTCCAGTCCCTCGTCGATCATCTCAAGGCGAAGGAAAAACTTCCCCATGAAGAGGTTCACATCGTAGTCGGAAGGGAACTCCTGCTGCAGGTTCGAATAGATCCGGATCATCGACTGGGGACGTTCTGTCTCGATGCAGAGATCTTCGAGCCGGATGAGGAAAATGGGGTTGCGCGTTGCGCGGAAACCGTGGATGAGAATTTCGGTCGCTTCGTTGATGTCGCGGTCACACATATATTTGGAAAGCGCGGTATAAGCCGGACAGAATGCCGGTTCTTCCTTTATGATGTCGCGTAGCCGGCGCTCGGCGTCGTCGGCCTTTCCGGTCTTCATGCGCACTATCGCTTTTTCGTAGCGCAGGGCGATAAACAGCGCGTTGTCTTTGGAAGTGGCGTCTTTCCCGTTGTGGCGTATAAGTTTTTTCTGCTCCGCGTAGGCGGCGACCATATCTCCGCGGGCGATGTGGATGTCGCGGATTTCTTTCCATGCGCGCGGGTTTTCTCCCTCGGTTGCTTCGACGGCTTTGAGCGCCGCAAGCGCCGCCTCGTGGTCGTTCATCTTCCGGTACAGGGTGGCGAGCCGGAAATAAACCAGAAGGTAGGATGGATCGACCTGCTTTACTTTCGCGAGAGCTTTCACGGCTTCGAGGTAGTTGCCCATTTCTTCGTGCGCGGAAGCCAAAAGTTCCAAAGCTTCGCGGTCATCCTTGTTGACGGACAGGCTTCGCGTGAGCTCGGCAACCGCCTCCGAAAGCATTCCGCGCTGGACCAGTTCCGCCGCTTTCATCGTCCGGTCCTGCGCTGTTTTCCTGCGATGCTGTTCCCTGCGCTTGCGCCAGGTTTTCGATGCTGTGGTGATGTCATTGATCATCGTGGCGAGGATAACCATGGCAGCGCCGAAGGAGAAGGAAAGGATGATCAACTGGTATATAGCCAGTTCAACCAGGGACGAAGAGGAGAAGTGGAACGACACGCGGTCGCCGTTATATATGGAGATGTAAAAGAAACCCCCGAGGATTGCGACGAAGAATATGAAAAGCAGACGGATCGCCATGCTTATTCCTCCGGGAGAGGGACTTCTTGAGCCGCTTCCCATAACCGGTCGAAATTGTAAAACTCGCGGACGCTGGATAAAAAGACGTGGATGACGATATCCCCGTAGTCGATCAACGCCCAGCGCCCCTCGCGGCACCCTTCGGTTCCGATGGAACGGACGCCGTGTTCTTTTTTAAGCGTTTCTTCTATGTATTCGACAATGGCAGTGACCTGCCGGTCGGAGCTGCCGGAACAGAGCAGCAAGTAGTCGGTGTAGCCGGCGGTTTCCCGGACATCCAGCACCCGGACATCCAGTCCTTTTTTATCAAGAGCCAGCCGGGCGCACTCGATTGCGGTTTCAAAAGGGGTTATGACCGGTTGGCCTCCGTCTTCTATCCTGGTATAGCTCATGTTCTGTTATGTATTGCTCCACCTCCGGTACTACAAGCCCCTGGATCGATTTTCCGCTGCGGACTTTTTTCCGGATGGAACTCGACGAGATGTCCAGTATCGGAAGCGAAGGGCATAGTACCCTGCGTCCTCCCGGCAGGCGATAGGAGCATCCCGCCATTTTGCTTAAACTATAACAACGGTTTTCATCTGGTTCAAGGCGCACTTCCAAAGGGAAAGATACTTCATGCGTAGCTGCGGTGCGCGGCAGCAAAAGGAAATCGCATGCCTCCAGCAGCTCTGTATATCTGTGCCAGCTTTTTATTTCAGAGAAAGCGTCGGCTCCGATAAGGAACAGTATATTGGCGCTAGGGAAAGCTTCTGTTATTTCCATAACGGTTTGGAAGGAATAGGAAGGACCTTCACGCCGCAATTCCATGTCGAGGGCTTCAAGCCCCTCAATCTCGGCGATGGCAGTCTGAATCATAGCGAGGCGGTGATTTGCGGGGGTTACCGGCTGCCGGGGTTTGTGAGGAGGGTTGGCCGAGGGCACCAAAAAGACAGTTTCGATATCGAGCATCTCCCGCGCCTCGATTGCCATCCGCAGATGGCCGTTGTGGAATGGGTCGAACGTCCCTCCATATATGGCTATGATGCTGGTCTTCTGGCGCACTACTGTCTTACCTGGCCTTCCCCGAAAGCAACGAACTTGCGCGTCGTAAGCTCTTCAAGGCCCATCGGTCCGAAGGCGTGGATCTTCGTTGTGCTGATCCCTATTTCCGCTCCAAGCCCAAGCTGGTAGCCGTCGTTGAATCGCGTAGAGGCGTTTACCAGTACCAGGGAGGAATCAACCTCTCGCAGGAAGCGCATCGCGTGCGCGTGGTCGCGGGTCAAGATGGCTTCTGTGTGCAGCGAACCGTAAAGGCGGATATGGTCGATAGCGGCGTCCATCGAAGACACCACCCGGACGGCAAGTATCAGATCAAGGTATTCCATGCCCCAGTCCTCCTCGGCAGCGGGGGAGGCGGTCGGCACGATGCGGATTGTCTGAGGACATCCGCGCAGTTGGACTTTCGCGGCTGCCATTGCCTCGGCGACTTTCGGCAGGAACGCGTGGGCTATGTTTTCATGTACAAGCAGCGTCTCCATTGCGTTGCAGACGCCTGGGCGCTGCGCTTTCGCGTTTACGCAGATGGGGATAGCCTGGTCAATGTCGGCGGTTTCGTCCACGTAGATGTGGCATACGCCCTTGTAGTGCTTGATGACAGGGATACGGGACTTCTCGACCACGCTGCGGATGAGTCCTTCGCCGCCACGGGGAATTATCAGGTCGATGCTTTCCTCCTGAGCAAGCATCGCGTCGATTGCCGCCCGGTCCGTTATGGGGATAAGGGAAACGGCGTCCTCCGGCAGCCCCGCTTTGCCAAGAGCCTCCCGCAGAATTTCCGCGATGGCGGCGTTTGAGCGGATCGCCTCCGATCCTCCGCGCAGCACCACCGCGTTACCGGACTTGACGCACAGGGCGGCGGCGTCGGCGGTGACGTTGGGCCGCGATTCGTAGATGATCCCTATGACGCCAAGAGGAATCCGCATCTGGCCAACGAGCAGGTCATTGGGGCGCCGCGTAATACGCTCTATCCCTCCTATCGGGTCCGGCAGGGCGATCACTTCATCGATACCGTCGGCCATCTGCCGGATTCTGGCGTCGGTCAGCAGCAGCCTGTCCAGCATTGCCGCCGACAGTCCTTTTGCCTTTCCCGCCTCCATATCCTTTGCGTTTTCCTCTTTAAGAAAATCGCAGCGCGCTATCAGCCCTTCGGACATAGCCTTGAGCGCGGCATTTCTATCGAGTGTTCCGGATCCGGCCAGCGCGGGTGCGGCGGATTTTGCCGCCCGGCAGATTTGCGCAACCAGGTTTTCAGTCGGGATAATATCTTTCATCGTGACGCGGTTCCTTTCTTGGTTTCGGCGGGTTTTGACACGGGAAGAATTGTAAGGTCGTCCCGATGCACGACCTCGACGGCCATGTCCGCGCCGAGAAGGCTGCGGATCTCGCCGGTGTGCAATCCCATTCCCCGTTTTACCTGATCGACGCTCCACTGCGCTATGCCTCGCGCAAAGACTCGCCCTTTGTTGTCCGCAACAGACACTACTTCGCCTATGACGAAATCCCCCTGCACGCCGGTAACGCCTGCGGGAAGGAGGCTTTTGCCTTTTTCCAGCAGAACCCTTTTAGCTCCGTCATCAACAATAATGGTTCCATGGGAGTGGCGGGCGTATGCGATCCACATCTTGCGCGTGGAGAGCTTCTCCATATTTCGGGGGAGGATGAGCGTGCCGGCGTCTTTTCCTTCGAGCGCGTCGAGCACCGGCCTGCGTGACAACCCGGAGGCAATGACTACCGGAATGCCGGAAGAGGAGAGCGCGGACGCGGCTTCAAGTTTTGATTCCATGCCGCCGACGCCAACAGGCGAGGTGCTTTTTTCGACGGCCATACGGATTGATTCGTCATCCAGGTTTTTCACGACGGAGATGCGGCGGGCATCGGGGTGGCGGGACGGGTCTTTCGTGAAGAGCCCGTCGCTGGTTGTCAGGAGGATCAGCATGTCCGCTCCGAGCATCTGGGTGACCAGTGTCGCCAGGTGGTCGTTGTCTCCCAGGCGGATCTCCTGGGTTGCTACCGTGTCGTTTTCGTTGATTATGGGGACGATTCCACGGGAAAGGAGCGTGCTGAGCGTGTTCTGCGCGTTGACGTACCGCTCCCGGTTCTCAAAATCCTCGTGCGTAAGCAGCAACTGCGCGACATGCCTTCCGTGTTTTTCGAATGCCTGCTCATAAGAACGCATGAGCGTGGTCTGTCCGACAGCCGCCGCAGCCTGTTTGAGAGCTACGGTTCGTGGCCTCTCGCGCATCCCAAGCTTCTTTCTTCCGGCGGCTACGGCTCCGGATGTGACGACGACGGAGGCGATCCTGGATTTTGACCATAGGTGGGACAATTGCGCGGCCAGGGCGCGGATCGTGGTTTCGTTGATCCCTTCCTTGGGGTCGGCAATCGTGCCGCTTCCGAGCTTGACCACGATCTTGCGGATTCCGGGAAAGGCAAGATTTGCCTTTTTGTTCTTTTCAGCGGATTCTTCAGACATCACTTAAAGGTTTTTCCTTCCGAGCCGGAGCATGCCGTCGAGAAGAGATGGAATACCTTCTCCTGTCGCGGCTGATATGAAGCAGATCTGTTCCGGCGGGTGTTCTATTTTTGCCAACGCTTCTTCCGCGTTCTCGCGCGCTCCCGTCAGGTCTATTTTATTAAATACAAGGAGTGTGGGCCGATCGGCAAGCCCCGGCTGGAACCGCTCCATTTCATTCCTTATCGTATGATACGCCTCCAGTATCTCTTCGGAACTTTGTCCCGAATCGATTAGGTGGGTCAATCCTTCCGTGCGTTCCACATGCTTAAGAAACCGGTGCCCAAGCCCTACCCCGCGGTGCGAGCCTTCGATGAGGCCGGGCAGGTCCGCTACGACGAATTCTTCGTCCCGGTGTGAAACCACGCCGAGCACGGGCGACAGGGTCGTAAAGGGATAGTCCGCGATTTTGGGTTTTGCGCGCGAGATCCTGGAGATCAGGGTGGATTTGCCTGCGTTTGGAAGGCCGACAAGGCCGATTCGGGCGATAAGCTTAAGTTCGAGCCGTAGCTGTCGCTCTATGCCGGGTTCTCCCGGCTCCGCCGTGTCGGGCGCCTGGTTTGACGAGGAAGTAAACGATGTGTTGCCGCGTCCCCCCCGGCCGCCTTTTGCGGCGAGGCAAGTTTCTCCAGGTTTTGTAAGATCGGCCAGCATCTCCCCGGTATCCGCGTCATAGACGATGGTTCCGCAGGGCACGGCGAGATGAAGATCCGCCCCGCTTTTCCCGGTCATGTTTTTTCCTTTGCCGTGCAGACCCCGCTTTGCCTTGTGAATATTATGGAATCGGAAGTCGAGGAGAGTGGAGAGGCTTGGAGTTGCTACGAGAAAGACGCTGCCTCCGTTGCCGCCGCCTCCGCCGTCGGGACCGCCGCGGGGGACGAACTTTTCTCGCCGGAAGCTGACGCAACCACGACCGCCATCCCCAGAACGGATGGCGATCGTTGCTTCGTCGATGAATTGCATGGTGGAGCTTAAGAAGCGGAGAGGACGGAAACCTTCTTGCGGTCTTTTCCCATGCGGGCAAATGTGACCACGCCGTCGATCAGCGCGAACAGGGTGTGATCCCTGCCCATTCCCACATTATCTCCCGGATGGATCGTGGTGCCGCGCTGCCTGACAATAATAGATCCGGCGTTTACGGTCTGCCCGCCAAATCTCTTGATGCCAAGCCGTTTGCTTTCGCTGTCGCGCCCGTTTCTCGAGCTGCCTACGCCTTTTTTATGGGCCATGGCCTGATGCTCCTGTTTTTCTTTGTATAAGTCCGGCTTTAGTTTTGCCGGATGTCGGTTACGGAAAGCATGGTGAACGGCTGCCGATGCCCTTGCTTGCGCGCGTAACCTTTACGCCGTTTATACTTGTAAACTACGATTTTTTTGCCTTTTCCGTTGCACAGCGCCTTGCAAACGACGGCGGCGCCGCCAATGGTGGGGGTGCCCACGGTTGTCCCCTGATCGGTGGTGATCATCAGGATGTCCGTCAGCTCCACCGTATCTCCCGGCTCGACTTGAATTTTTTCGATCTGGATAGTATCGCCCGGGGATACGCGAAGCTGCTTTCCTCCGGTGCGGACAACGGCGTACATGTCATCGACCTCCGTCCGTTCAATAAGAACAAATAACTATATGGAAAGAGGATTCTCCTGTCAACTCCGAAAAACCGGAAAGCGTATGGACCAAAACTGAAGGGTGTTTGCCGGATCGGCCGGCGCGGTTATTGAGGCACATTTTTCATGGATTGCAAAAAGTGCCATGCCATTTCGGGGTGTTTTTCGCATATTTTGGTAAACACAGGCTCCATGCCTTCCTGTTTTGCCCGTGTTTCGTCATATACCGCGCAATCCGCGAAAATATTGTCGGTCACATCCAGCAAAATGGGCTCATATATCCTGTTGAAATGCTTGTTTATCACATCGAAGACTTCAAGTTCCTTCATGCCGGTTTTGGCCCGGTGTTTCAGTTTGTCGACCGCCGCAAGATAGTAAACGCCTTTTTTGTGCCTGCGGTAGACGCCCATCACCTTGTCGATGAAACCGATTTTGCCTGTTTCCGCGTGCAGGAGGTGCCAATATAAGTCGCCGGGCATCAGATCTGTGCGGAACCAGTCCGGCAGGCCATTTTTGAAGCGCCAGCGGTACATGACGGAATTTGTCTGGAAGAAATTTTTACGGATCAGATCAGTCAGGTAATAGAACGGGCGCACACCGCCGGGCAGGGAACCCGCCAGAGGGTAAAGGTGATCGCTTTCAGGATCTCCTTCGTGTGTCACGCGCACAACGTGGAAACAGAGAGCGCAATACGGGTTGGCTTCCAGAAAATCAACCTGGGTTTGCAGCTTGGCCGGGTCGGTGAAATAGTCGTCGCCTTCGCATATGGCTACGTATTCCGTGCGCGCCATATCGAACAGGGCGCGTAAATTTCCTGCGCCAAAAGAGCGTTTTTTCTGGAATACCGGCACGATGTGCGGGTATTTGGTGGCATAGTTCAGGATGATGCCTTGTGTACCGTCGTTTGAGCCGTCATCGGCAATGATGTGCTGGAAGGGGAAATCTGTTTGCTGGGCCAAAACGCTTTCGATGCACTCGGCGATGTAGTCGGCGTGATTGTATGTGGCGGTGAGAACGGAGAGCTTTGGTTCTTCCTGATGTGGGCGGATC
>WRHP01000051.1 GCA_009783195.1 Syntrophorhabdaceae bacterium
TTGATTACTCCGATAGCAATGGAGAAAGAGCTTCGTTTCGCGATCCGCGAAGGCGGCCGCACCGTTGGCGCGGGCGTCGTGGCGGAAATCATAGAGTAGCGGCTGAAACAACAGGGGGTATTGACGTGGCGATTGAGCACCAGAAAATACGTATCCGCCTGAAAGCCTTCGATTACAAGTTGTTGGATAAGGCTACAAGCGAAATTGTAGAAAAAGCCAGGCAAACAGGGGCAAAGGTTGCGGGACCGATCCCACTTCCTACGCAGATACAACGGTTCACAGTGAACCGCTCGCCGCATGTAGATAAAAAGAGCCGCGAGCAGTTCGAGATCCGCACGCATAAAAGGCTGCTCGATATTCATGAGCCTCCAGGGGCGACGATCGACGCTTTGATGAAGCTTGATCTGCCGGCGGGCGTGGAAGTAGAGATCAAGCTGTAGCGGACCGGAGAAAACGACCGAGAACGGAAGCAGGTGCCGAAGATGACAACCGGGATATTGGGAAAGAAACTGGGCATGACCCAGTTGTTCGATACAGAAGGGAAGGTCGTCCCCGTTACCGTAATCGAAGCCGGACCTTGCACCGTGATTCAGCGCAAGACGGCGCAAAGCGATGGGTACGACGCGGTACAGATCGGGTTTTTGCAGATGGACGCCAGGCATGCCGGCAAGCCGATGCTGGGGCATTTCCAGAAGGCTGGAAAAGGTTTGTTCAAGGTTCTCCAGGAGATCAGGCTTGACGGAAACGATCCTATGGAAGTCGGTTCCGAGATCAAAGTCGATATATTCAAAGAAGGCGATGTGGTCGATGTTACGGGCCACACGAAAGGGCGCGGGTTTGCCGGTGTCGTGAAGCGGTGGAGTTTCCGCGGCGGTCGGGCCACGCACGGCTCCATGTTCCACAGGGCTCCCGGGTCGATCGGCGCGTCCGCCTACCCGTCCCGCGTCATAAAGAACATGAAAATGGGTGGCCACTACGGAAACGAGCGCGTTACCACCCTTAATCTGCGGGTTGTTGGCGTCCAGCCTGAAAAAAATCTGTTGCTTGTCCGCGGCGCTGTTCCGGGAGCGAAGAATAGCCTGGTTTATGTCCGCCGGGCCGTGAAGAAGAATGGCAATTAAGGGCTTTTGAGGAGCATACGAAATGGCCACCATTGAAATATTCGACAGGGAGCGGAATACGGCCGGGTCGGTGGAGCTTCCCGACAACGTGTTTGGCGTTGAGGTAAAGCCTCATCTGTTGCATCACGTTGTGATCGCCCAGCTTGCCGCTCGTCGCGCCGGCACACACCAAACCAAGACCCGCCGCGATGTATCCGGCGGCGGAAAGAAGCCGTTCCGTCAGAAGGGTACAGGCCGCGCCCGTATGGGAACGACCCGTTCTCCGCTTATACCCGGCGGCGGCACCGTGTTTGGTCCGCACCCCCGCAGTTACGAAATAAAGGTGAATCGCAAAGAGATGAAGGCCGCCTTGCGCGGAGCTCTTACTTCCAGGGCAAAGGAAAACCAGATTGTTCTGGTGGACGATCTGTCCCTGCCCGCGCCAAAGACGAAAGAGTTTCTGAAAGTGGCCTCCGCCCTTGGGCTTACCAGCGCTCTTATAGTTATCGAAGGCGGCGCTGAAAACCTCATCCTTGGCTCGAGGAACCTCAGAAAGTTCAAAACGCTTCCGGTGGCGGGCCTCAATGTTTACGACATTTTGTCGTACGACCAACTGGTTCTGACGCGGACCGCGCTCGATAAAATCAACGAGGTGCTTGGGAAATGAACCTCTGCGACGTTTTAAAGAGACCTTTGATCACGGAGAAATCGACTTTTCTGAAAGGCGCGGCGAACACCGTGCTGTTTGTGGTCGATTCCCGGGCAAACAAAAACGAAGTGGCGGACGCGGTCGAAAAGAGTTTCAAGGTCAAGGTGACCGACGTTCGCACCATGAACATGCCTGGCAAGTCAAAACGGCGTGGCCGCACCGTAGGTCTTCGCCCAGGATGGAAAAAGGCGATCGTCACCCTGAAAGAGGGCGACAAGATCGAATTTTTCGAAGGAGTATGATTTATGGGCATTCGAAACTATAAACCGACGTCTCCTGGCCGCAGGGGCATGATGGGCCTCACCAACGAGGACCTCACGAAGAAAAAGCCCGAGCGCAGCCTCACGGAAAGCCTCAAGAGTTCAGGCGGAAGGAACAACCTCGGCGAGATCACCGCGTGGCATCGTGGCGGCGGGCACAAGCGCAAATACAGGATCATTGATTTCAAGCGGAACAAGCATGATATTCCCGCTAAAGTAGTAGCGCTGGAATACGATCCCAACCGTTCCGCCCGAATCGCGCTTTTGAGCTACGCTGACGGCGAGAAGAGATACATTCTTGCTCCCAACGGTCTTTCTGTGGGCGATACCGTAATGTCCGGTCCCGGTGCCGACATCAAGCCGGGGAATGCGTTGCAGATCAAAAACATTCCTGTTGGCACGCTCGTTCACAATGTAGAGCTCAAAGTCGGCAAAGGCGGCCAGCTTGCGCGTTCCGCCGGCGCGGTTATCCAGATTCTGGCCAAGGAGGGGCGATACGCCCATCTCCGTCTGACTTCGGGGGAAGTGCGGCTCGTGTTCAGCGAGTGCATGGCTACCGTGGGGCAGGTCGGAAACATGGAGCACGAGAAGATGGCTTTGGGTAAAGCCGGTCGCAACCGCTGGAAAGGAATCCGGCCGACCGTGCGCGGTGTGGCGATGAACCCGGTTGACCACCCGCTGGGCGGCGGCGAAGGCCGCGCCTCCGGTGGCCGTCATCCATGTACTCCGTGGGGCAAGCCGACCAAGGGTTATCGGACCCGGAAAAACCCGAATACCGATAAGTTTATTGTTAAACGGCGCGGAAAATAAAGGAAAAGGGGCAAGGACGTGGCGCGATCCGTTAAAAAGGGACCGTACGTGGAAGAAGGCCTTGTAAGGAAAATCCGCAAGGCTGTGGAAACCGGCGACAAGAAAGTCATCAAGACCTGGTCCCGCCGGTCGACCATCACCCCTGATATGGTGGGATACACGTTTGCCGTGCACAACGGCAAGAAGTTCATGCCGGTCTTCGTCACAGAGAATATGGTGGGACACAAGATGGGAGAGTTCTCTCCAACCAGGACGTTCCACGGACACTCTGGCGACCGCAAGGCCAAGGTTAAAAAGTAAGAGTCAGGAAGAAGGAGAGTACGGGATGGAAGCAACCGCTACCGCGAAATTCATGCGCGTTTCCCCGAGAAAGGCGCGTTTGGTGGTGGATCTGATACGCGGGAAGAAAATCTCCGATGCCCGGACGATCCTTTCTCTTGCGAAGAAGGCCTCCGCCGTAACGGTCAAGAAGGTTCTTGAATCGGCTGTTGCAAACGCCGAGCAGACCGGTGTTATCGACATCGATATGCTGTACGTGAAAAGCGCCTTTGTAAATGTCGGGGCTTCCCAAAAAAGACTCCGCCCCGCGCCGATGGGACGCGCGAACAGATACAGAAGGCGTACAAGTCATATAACTATTGTTGTGGATGAAGCCTGATCCGTCAGGCGGATCCTTCGAGGAGGATTAGATTGGGACAGAAGACGAATCCTTACGGTTTTCGGCTTGGGATCATCAGAACCTGGAAGTCGCGCTGGTATTCCGAGAAGGAATACGCATCCCGTCTCCAGGAGGACTTGCGTATTCGCAAATACGTCAAGAGCCGCCTGAGCCATGCAGGAGTCTCTTCCATCGAGATTGAGCGTCGTAGCAACAGGATCAATATCCTCATCTCGACGGCGCGTCCGGGGATTGTAATAGGGAAAAAGGGCGCGGAGATCGAAAACCTTAAGAAGGATCTACAGAAGTTCACGACCAAGGATCTCTCGATCAACATTATCGAGATCCGGCGTCCCGAGACCGACGCGCAGCTTACGGCGGAGAATGTGGCTATGCAGATAGAGCGCCGCATAGCGTTTCGGCGCGCGATGAAAAAGACGGTTCTCTCTTCTATAAAACTCGGAGCCAAGGGAATCAAAATCCAGGTTTCCGGGCGTCTGGGTGGCGCCGAAATGTCGCGCACCGAGTGGTATCGCGAGGGGCGGGTTCCCCTCCACACGCTCCGGGCCGACATAGATTACGGTCTTGCCGAGGCGCGCACCACCTACGGGATCATCGGAGTCAAGGTTTGGATCTACAAGGGTGAAATTTTGCCGCAGGCGGCTGCTTCCGCCCCTGCCATCAACGAATAGGAGAATCCGGATCATGCTGGCCCCTAAACGGGTGAAATACCGTAAATCGATGAAGGGCCGTCGCCGCGGGGCGGCGCAGGCCGGCAACACCCTTAATTTCGGCGACTTTGGCGTTAAGGCTGCCTCCGCCGGCTGGGTTACCTCGCGTCAGATCGAAGCGGCGCGTGTTGCTATGACCCGTTTCGTCAAGCGCGGAGGAAAGATCTGGATACGCATCTTCCCCGACAAGCCGATTACCAAGAAGCCCGCGGAAACCCGTATGGGCAAGGGAAAAGGAGCGCCGGAAGAATGGGTTTGCGTGGTACGTCCCGGCCGCGTTCTCTATGAGATCGAGGGCGTGGACGAGGTTACCGCACGGGAAGCGTTCCGCCTGGCTGAACATAAGCTCCCGATCCAGACGAAATTCCTGGCCAGAGAGGCATGAGGCGATGAATAAAAAGGAAGTGTGTGAACTTTCGCCGGAAGAGCTCAAGCAGAAAGAAAACGAAATCCGGGACGAGATCTTTCGTCTGAAGATGAAGCGGAGCGCGTCCGCTTTGGACAACAAGATGCTGATCCGGAACCGGCGGAAAGATCTTGCGCGCGTGATCACGTTCCTGAACGCGAAGAAGGAAGGGAAGGCTAACTGACATGACGGCGAAGGAATCGATTGATATCCGCGGGATCCGGAAACGGAAAATTGGCGTGGTCATCAGCGACAAGATGGACAAGACTGTCGTCATCCGGATCGAACGGTTGGTCCCGCATCCCGTATATAAAAAATATGTAAAGCGCCGCAATAACATCAAGGCGCACGACGAGAAGAATGAATACCAGATCGGCGACCGCGTCGAGATCGTCGAAACGCGCCCCACCAGCAAAGACAAGAGGTGGCGCGTAAACAAGCTGATCGACCGGCCCGTTGTGCGGTGATCGGACAATTACGTAGCGGAGTGGAAACGCCATGATCCAGATGCAGACAATGCTGGACGCCGCCGATAATTCCGGCGCAAAGCGTCTTTGTTGTATCAAGGTGCTCGGCGGAAGCAAGCGTCGGTACGCTAACGTGGGGGATATAATCGTCGTCAGCGTCAAAGAGGCGATCCCGCACGGCAAAGTGAAAAAAGGGGATGTATTCAAGGCGGTGGTTGTTCGTACTGTCAAGGAAGTCGGCCGTGCCGACGGCAGCTACCTCCGCTTCGACCAGAACTCCGCTGTACTCATTAACCCGCAGGGGGAGCCGGTGGGTACCCGTATCTTCGGACCGGTGGCCCGCGAGCTGCGCGCCAAAAAGTTCATGAAGATCATTTCACTGGCGCCGGAAGTGCTGTGAGCAGGGAGCCAGAGATGGAGACGGCGAAAAAGATGCAGATCCGTAAAAACGATATCGTCAAAGTAGTCACAGGCAAGGAAAAAGGCAAAGTCGGGCGTGTGCTGAAGGTCGACAGGGAAAACGAAAAGATCGTCGTTGAAAAGATCAACATGGTGAAGAGGCATCTCAAGCCGGGAAAAACGCATCCACAAGGCGGGATCGTGGAGAAGGAAGCGGCGATAGCCTCCTCTAACGTGATGATCATGTGCGACAATTGCAATAAACCGACAAGAATTGCCAACCGGATCGAAGCCGACGGCAATAAAAGCCGCGCTTGCAAGCATTGCGGCGACATCCTGGCGGCAAAGAAGAAGTAATAGATCTTAAAGGAATTCCTCCGCCTATGACCGGCGGATGGGGGTGAGCGGAAATGCCGAGAATGCGGGATATGTACAAAAAGGAAGTTGTTCCCAAGCTGAAGGAGAAATTTGGGTACCGCAATATTATGGAGGTGCCCAAGCTTGTCAAAGTCATCGTGAATATGGGGCTTGGGGACGCGATCGAGAATATCAAGGTGATCGAGGTTGCCGCCCAGGAACTCGGCGTGATTACGGGGCAAAAGGCGGTTGTCACCAAGGCGCGCAAGAGTATTGCGAACTTCAAGCTTCGCGAAGGCGTGCCTATCGGCGCCATGGTTACGCTTCGGCGCGACCGCATGTACTACTTTCTTGACAAGCTGCTCGCAATCGCGCTGCCGCGAGTGCGCGACTTTCGTGGGGTTTCCCCCAAAGGGTTCGATGGGCGCGGCAACTACACGATGGGGATCAAGGAACAGATCATCTTCCCGGAGATCAACTACGACAAGATCGACAAGATCCGGGGGATGAATATCACCATAGTTACCACAGCAAAGACCGACGAAGAGGGACTGGAGCTTTTGAGGCTCCTTGGAATGCCGTTCCGGGCGTGATCCCTTAGGCGATAGAGAGAGGAGAATAGAACTTGGCGAAGAAATCGCTCATCGCGAAGGCGAAACGGACACCGAAGTTCAAAGTCCGCAGCTATAACCGGTGTCCGCGTTGCGGAAGACCGCGCGCTTTTTACCGCAAGTTCCAGTTATGCCGGATCTGCCTGAGAGACCTGGCCCTTAAGGGCGAGCTCCCTGGCGTGACCAAGGCGAGCTGGTAGGGGGAGACTAATGGCCATCAACGATCATATTGCGAATCTCCTGTCGCGCCTGCGGAACGCGCAGATGTCCCGTACCGACCAATTAGAGGTTCCGGCGAGCGGCGTTATCCAGAGCATCGTCCAGATTTTGAAAGATGAAGGATTCATCAAAGGGTATCGCATGGTTGCCGAACAAAACATAAGCCGGATCAGGATCGCTCTCAAGCCGTCCCCCGATGCGAGCCATGTCATCAAGGGGATGCGGCGGATAAGCCGGCCGGGCCGTCGGATTTATGTGGGGAAAGACGATATTCCGGTCGTGAAAAACGGCTTCGGCATCGCTATCGTCTCCACTTCGAAAGGCGTAATGACCGGCGAGAAGGCGAGAAAGCTTTCCATAGGCGGAGAGCTTCTCTGCGAGCTGTGGTAGCCAGGATCTAAGGTTTTTTACGGAGGAACATGAAGATGTCTCGAATCGGCAAGAAGGCGGTGGCCATTCCCGCTGGCGTGAAGGTCGAAGTGGGGGACGGCGAGTTGAAGGTTACCGGCAAAAGAGGAACCCTCTCCCGACCTATTCCCGATAAGGTCGCAGTCGAAGTGACAGGGACGGAAGCCCGGGTGAAGCTGCTCGACGAGGGAGCTGTAAATCTGTACGGCATGTATCGGACTATTTTGTCGAACATGGTTTTGGGCGTCGGGGATGGTTTTTCCCGAATTCTCGAAATCGTCGGAGTCGGTTACAAGGCCGAAGTGAAGTCCGGCAGCATTCACATGATGCTGGGATATTCCCATCCGGTTGTTTTCGCGTTGCCCGATGGAATCGCCGCTGAAGTCGAGGCGAACACGGTTATCAAGCTGACCGGCATGGATAAGGAACTGCTGGGACAGACCGCCGCCAGGATTAGGATGTTGCGCAAACCCGACGCTTACAAGAACAAGGGAATCCGCTACCGCGGTGAGCGCCTGATCAAGAAGGTCGGCAAGGCGGCAGGCAAGTAAAATAACCTATAAGCTTAACCTTTGAGACGGGGATCGTAACGCCATGAGCCAAAATAATCAGCGTGAGAGCGCAAGACAGAACCGGAAGAACCGGATCCGGAAACGGATATTCGGCACTGAAGAACGTCCGCGCCTGTCGGTTTTTCGCAGCGCGAAGCACATATATGCACAGTTGGTAGTCGATTCAACCGGCTCCACAATTATTGCGGCGTCCACTCTCTCTCCGGAGATTCGGACCGAGGTAAATGAGCTCGACAAAAGCGATGCCGCGAAAAAGGTCGGCCAGTTGATCGGCAAGAAGGCGCAAGAGAAGAATATTCGCCGTGTAGTGTTCGACCGGAACGGTTTTCTGTACCATGGCCGCGTCAAGGCGCTGGCTGAAGGCGCAAGAGAGTCCGGGCTCGAATTCTAAAAGAATAAAAGAACACTTTTACGAGAGCATGGGGAGGAAGGCTTGAAAAGAGTGAATGCCGAAGGGCTGGATCTTAAGGACCGGGTGGTGCATATAAGTCGTGTCGCCAAAGTTGTGAAGGGCGGTCGGCGTTTTTCCTTCAGCGCGGTAGTTGTCGTAGGCGACGGCAACGGCCATGTTGGGACAGGGCTTGGAAAAGCCAACGAAGTTCCCGACGCGATAAGGAAAGCGGTCCAAAACGCCAAACGGAGCATGATCCATATCCCCCTTGTGGATGGGACGATACCTCACGAGGTATTGGGGGAATATGGCGCCAGCCGGGTGGTGATTCGTCCTGCCTCTCCAGGAACCGGGGTTATCGCCGGAGGCGGAGTTCGCGCCGTGGTGGAATCCTGCGGCATATCGAATATCCTTACAAAGTCACTGGGAAGCAACAACCCGCATAATCTGGTGAAGGCGGCCATCGAAGGTCTTGCCCAACTCAGGAGCGGCGAACAGATTGCTCTTGTCCGGGGACCGAAGGAAGAAGAGGCGATGGCATGAGCGGAGAACTTCGCATAACTTTGATAAAGGGGTTAAGCGGCAGGTCCGAGCATCAGCGGAGAGTGGTCCGTGGCCTCGGGCTTACGCGACTGAACCGCGCGGTCGTCCGGAAGGACACGCCGGAAATTCGTGGAATGGTTGAAAAGATAAAGTTTCTCGTCCACATGGAAGAGGTGGGGGATACGAAATGAAGCTATCGGAGCTGCGTCCTGCGAAAGGGGCGAAAACCTGTAGAAAACGCGTTGGCCGCGGCCAGGGGTCCGGCTTGGGGCAGACCTCCGGAAAAGGGCATAAAGGTTTGAAGGCTCGCAGCGGCGGCGGAATACGTCCGGGGTACGAAGGCGGCCAGATGCCGATGCAGAGGCGTTTGCCCAAGCGCGGGTTTAAAAACATTTTCCGTGAAGAACTGTCGGTGGTTAACGTTAAAGATCTTAATCGGTTCCCGGCGGACTCGGTGGTTGACGCCGAAGCGTTTTACAGCGCGGGGTTGGTAAAACGTTCATCAGCCGGGATCAAGCTTTTAGGCGAGGGCAATGTCGATCGGAAGCTCATAGTGAAAGTCGATCGCGCCAGTAAAGCGGCTATTGAAAAAGTACAGGCCGCGGGCGGGACTGTGGAGGCCTGATTCCTTGATTGGCGGATTTCAAAATATAGCGCGCGTTCCCGAGCTGAAGCGCAGGATTTTGGTCACCGGCCTTCTGCTCATCGTATATCGTATCGGGATACATGTTCCAACACCTGGGATCAACACGCTTGCGTTGAAGTCGATATTTGACGCTCAGGCTGGAACTCTGTTTGGAATGATCGACATGTTCTCCGGCGGCGCACTTGACCGGTTCTCCATTTTCACCCTGGGTATCATGCCGTACATCAGCGCCTCGATCATTTTGCAACTGCTGACAGTTGTCATCCCGCAGCTCGAAAAGCTTTCGAAAGAAGGCGAGCTTGGAAGACGCAAGATAACGCAATACACCCGGTATGGAACAGTTCTGCTGTCCATAATTCAGGGTTTTGGTATAGCCGTGGGGCTAGAAAGCATCCAGGCGGGAGTCGGATCGGTTGTTTATAATCCGGGTTGGGCGTTTCGTATCATGACAGTGCTGACGCTGACCTCCGGCACGGCGTTTCTGATGTGGCTTGGCGAGCAGATCACCGAACGCGGTATCGGCAACGGCATCTCCCTTATCATTTTTACGGGTATCGTGGCCCGCTTCCCAAGCGGTCTCACCCGTACGCTTTTGCTGGTTCGCACAGGCGAGATGAACATCTTTTTGGCGCTTTTGATTCTTGTGCTTATGGTATCTGTCGTTGCGATAATCATCTATTTTGAACGCGCGCACCGCCGTATTCCGGTTCAATACGCGCGTCGGGTTGTCGGGCGGCGGGTCTACGGGGGACAGAGCACACACCTGCCGTTGAAGGTAAACACCGCCGGCGTTATTCCCGCGATCTTTGCTTCCTCGATCCTGCTGTTTCCCGCGACGATTGCCAAATTTATAGTTCATCCGATCACCCAGGCGATTTCAAACGCGCTTGCGCCTGGCAGATTGATGTACGAGATTTTTTACGTCGCGTTCATCATCTTTTTCTGCTATTTCTACACCGCTGTTACGTTCAACCCGGTGGACGTAGCGGATAACATGAAAAAGCAAGGCGGATTCGTGCCGGGCATCCGACCGGGCAAGAAAACAGCGGAGTACATCGACAAGATCCTCACCAGGATTACGCTTGGCGGGGCAATCTATGTCTCCGCGATCTGTGTTTTGCCAAGTATCCTTATATCCAAATTCAACGTCCCCTTCTATTTCGGCGGCACGGGGCTTCTGATTGTGGTCGGCGTGGCATTGGACACGATTCAGCAGATCGAATCCCACTTGATCACCCGTCATTACGAAGGATTCCTTAAAAAAGGAAAGATGAAGGGGAGGAGAGGGTAGGATGAGTAAAGGTGTTATCCTGCTGGGCCTTCCTGGAGCGGGAAAAGGCACTCAGGCAAAAAAGCTTGCCGTGCAGTTTTCCATTCCTCAGATCTCAACAGGAGACATGTTGAGATCCGCGATCAAAAACGGCACCGAGCTTGGCCTGAAAGCCAAATCCGTTATGGACGCCGGCGAACTTGTCCCCGACGACATCGTTGTCGGTATTGTGAAGGAGCGACTTGCCGAGCCGGATTGCGAAAAAGGGTTTATTCTGGACGGTTTTCCGCGCACGATTCCTCAAGCGGTGGCGCTTGACGCGGTTGCCAGGGAACAGATCCATTTTATCCTGATGCTTGATGTGGACCGCGGTGAGATTACGGAACGCTTATGCGGACGCCGCACTTGCGTTTCTTGCGGCGCAATGTATCACTTGAAGTTTGTTCCTTCGAAGGCCGAGGGCAAGTGCGACAAATGCGGATCAAGCCTTATCCAGCGTGACGACGACAAAGAGGAAACCATCCAGAAACGGCTCGACAGCTACGAAGAATCGACCGCGCCGTTGCTTGAGTATTATGGCAATACCGGGAAAGTGCGAAAAGTCATGGCTTCAGGGGATGTCGACGAGATTTACGGGCGTATCGTCGAGATCTTGAGGTAACTCGGTGATTCTGATCAAATCGCCTCAAGAGATAGAGGCGATGCGGCGCGCGGGCGCCGTGGTTGCAAAGTTCTTTGAAGAAGTAGCCTTGATGATCCGGCCAGGGGCGTCAACCGGGGAACTTGAGGAGTTTGCGGACGAATATATCCGGCGGTGCGGTGTTAAAAGCGCTTTCAAAGGGTATATGGGATACCCGGCGCATTTGTGCACCTCTTTGAATGACGGAGTGGTTCACGGGATTCCGTCGAAAAAACGGATCATCCAGGATGGGGATATATTAAGCATCGACTTCGGGGTCGTCAAAGATGGGTATTACGGCGACGCGGCGAAAACCTTTGCCGTAGGGAATATCGACCCTGTGTCAGCCAGGCTTGTGGATATCACGGAGAAGTCGCTTTATGCCGGGATTGAAGCGGCCCAGCCCGGAAACCGGGTTGGAGATATTTCAAACGCGGTACAGACGCTGGTAGAAGCGGCAGGTTTTTCGGTGGTGAGGGATTTTGTGGGGCACGGTATTGGACAGTCGATGCACGAAGAACCGCAGGTTCCAAACTTCGGCACCCGCGGAACGGGTTCGAAACTATATCC
>WRHP01000052.1 GCA_009783195.1 Syntrophorhabdaceae bacterium
GCCACGTTTTCT
Organism: Syntrophorhabdaceae bacterium; assembly: GCA_009783195.1. Classification (GTDB taxonomy): domain Bacteria; phylum Desulfobacterota; class Deferrimicrobia; order Deferrimicrobiales; family Deferrimicrobiaceae; genus UBA2219. Next base: position 13 of record WRHP01000052.1, read on the forward strand.
TCAAAGACCGTTACCTGGGGTTTGACGACGCCATCTACGCCTCTGTCCGGCTGTTCGAAATCATGGCGAAGGAAAGACGGACGCTTGGCTCGCTTTTATCGGATCTTCCCCCTGTTGTTTCCACGCCGGAGATCCGGATTGACTGCCCCGACGAAATCAAGTTCCGCGTGGTTGAGGATGTGGCTACGCTCATTGCGCCGCTGGCGCTCCAGGTTATAAGCATCGACGGAGTGCGCGCCCTGTTTGATGGCGGATGGGGGCTGGTCCGCGCTTCGAATACCCAGCCGGTGCTTGTTCTCAGGTTCGAGGGACGCGACGAGGAGACTGTGCAAAGGATTCGCGCTATCATGGAAAACGCTATTGCGCGAGCTCGCTCGGAGGCTTAAGGCATGACGACCTCAGACGCTTTGGTCCTCGGTTTGATCCAGGGGGTGACCGAGTTTTTGCCGGTTAGCAGCTCGGCGCACCTGTTTCTGGCCCATCAGCTTCTGGGGCTTCAGGAGCCCCGCCTGGCGTTTGATCTCATTTTGCACCTCGGGACGCTGGTCGCCGTTCTTTATTTCCTAAGGTCGGAGATCACGCAAATAGTCGCCTCGATGTTTCGGTCCAAGCCAAGCTTATGGCTGCCGCCATCCGATTGGAGCCGCCGCGACATCATGCTTATCATTCTTTCCTCTTTGCCGACGGGCGTTATCGGCGTCATGTTCCACGATATGGTGGAGAGCGGAATTACGTTTTGGGGGGTCGGCGCGCGCTACCTGGTTTTGTCGGTTGCCCTTCTCTTGACCCGCATTCGCTTCACGCGCAAGGACGATCCGAACCGGATCGAGTGGTGGGAGGCGCTGCTCATTGGCGTTGTCCAGGGATTTGCCGTCTTTCCCGGCCTCTCGCGGTCCGGCTCTACGATCATCTTCATGCTGATCATCGGTATTGCGCCGTTGCGCGCGGTGAAATACTCCTTTCTTATTTCCATTCCGGCGATTCTTGGCGGAACGTTGATGGCGATGCGGCACGGGATCTCAGAAATCCATGATCCGACGCTCTTTGTTACCGGGTTTCTTGTTGCTATGGTTAGCGGTTACATAGCTCTTTGGTTAGTGGAACACTTTGTGTCGCGTGGACGGTTCTATTATTTCGCTCCCTATACGGTGTTTTTGTCGGCTTTATGTTTCACCATGAATTTTTACTTCTGAAATACAAAGGCGTAGCCTGACTCCGACGGCTGGTCAGCTTAAACTCTTGTCTTTGTGTACGCCTCGCTCGGGGCTTTTGGCGAGCAAGGTTGCATGTCTTTCCTGCTCCTGTTCTATCTGCCTCCACCGTGGTATGCGATAATTCAGAAGAAACTCTTATTTCTTGGTTTTTGGATATCAATTCAAAACTAAAAGAGAACACAATGACCGAGCCAAAAGATCCGACGACTGGCCCCGAAGACCCGAAGACTGAACCCGAAAACACGGCAGCCGAACCCGGTGGCAAAGTGTCTGAACCCAGCCGGGCTTTCTTGAACCCAGCCGGTTTGCTGAAATTTTTGTTGATTCCGTTTTTTGTGTTGCGCCAATTATCTCATCTGGTTTTCGGCGAACTGTTCTGGCGGCCTCCACGCTGGGCGGAATACGCATGGCGCGGCGTCGTTATCGCGGCGGGGTACGCGCGGCGCTATCGGGGCAGGATAGCCGTGGGCGCTTTGGCGCTGGTGGTGCTGGCGCTTGGTTGGGTGTGGTGGGAATCGCGGCCCAAACCCGTAACGGTAACGTGGGAGGTAAAAAACCCGCCGCATACCGATCTCTCCTATGAAAAACCGAGGGCAAGGCCGCTAAGAATTGTGTTTTCAGCGCCGGTGGCGGCGTTGGAAAGCTACAACAAGGAATTGGCGGACGCGGACATCCAGGTATCGCCGCTCCTGAAAGGGAAATGGAGATGGGATGGCGATACGGTATTGATGTTTTTGCCGGAAGCCGACTGGTCGGTCGGCACCGAGCATACGGTGACTTTTACGTCAAAGATGTTTCGCCCCGAAGCGCGGTTTAAAAACTACAAAGCGGTGTTCCAGACCCCGTATTTTGAAATACGTTCCCTGAATGCGCGCTTTGATCAGGACCCGACCGATCCCAAAGGCAAAAAGGTCGTGGCGGCGCTTAATTTCTCCCATCCGGTGGACGCGGCCGATTTTGAAAAACGGATAAGCCTGATGGTTGAGGAAAAGGAAAAGGGGCTGTTTGGCCTGGGTGAAAAGAAGACGGCGTTTCAGGTGAATTACGACAAAAAGAAGCTGAACGCCTACATCCATTCGGAGGCTTTGTCGATACCGGAAAAGCCGCAGAAGATGCGCGTGACGGTTGATAAAGGCGTGCGTTCCGATGCCGGAGGCAATGAAACGCAAGAGACCATGACCGCAACGGCAAATATTCCGGGCATTGACAGTTTAACGATCGACAGCATTGCGCTGAAGGTTGTGGATACCGAGAAGTATCAGCCGGAGCAGGTGTTGATACTGCAACCCTCAATGCTTGTGCAGGAACGGCAGGCAAAGAACGCGGTGAAAGTCTGGCTGCTGCCGAAGCAGCCGCCGGAAGGGTATCTGAAGCGCAAGATGGACGCGGACAGGGTGTATTCCTGGAGTTCCAGCGATATCAAGCGCATTGACCCCTCTGTGCTCGAACATGGCGAAGTTTTGAAGCTGGAAGCGTTGCCGAGCGAAAACGATGTTGCCGATCTGTTCAGCTACCGTTACAAGGCCCCGACAGGCCGCCATCTTTATGTGCAAATCCCCAAAGGGCTGATGGCGTTTGGAGGATACCGCCTTGGCAACGATGTAATACGTATTGTCAAGGTTCCGTCTTATCCGGTGGAGGTGAAGATTCTGTCGGAGGGGGCGCTGCTGTCAATGTCGGGCGGGCATAAATTGTCGGTTATGGCGCGCGACGTTCCGGCGATTCGCTACACAATTGGCCGCGTGCTGCCGCAACAGTTGCAGCATCTGGTTAACAGAAATCTGAGTAACAGCAGCGATTTCGCAAGACCTTATTTTTACGGCAGTGAAGAATTCGATGTCGTGGAGCGCTTTGAGAAAATTGTGGAACTTCCGTCTGTGGAGCCGGGAAAGCCGCAATATCAGGCGCTGGATCTGGGTGAGTACATGAAATCGCAGCGCGGCATTTTTATGCTGCGCGTACAGGGTTACGATCCGAAAGAAAAGCGTACCGTCGGGTCGCAGGATTACCGAATGGTGATGGTGAGCGACCTGGGGCTGATCGAAAAGCAAAGCGTGGACGGCAGCCATGATCTTTTCGTGCAGTCCATATATCACGGCGGTCCGGTCGCCGGAGCATTGATAGAGGTGATTGGCCGCAACGGTTTGCCGGTGTTGGAGGTACATACCAACGCAAGCGGACACGCGACATTCCCCAAGCTGGATGACTTCAAAAACGAGCGTGAGCCGGTCTTTTTCCAGGTTAGCAAAAGCGGCGACAGCAGTTTCCTGCCGTACAACCGAAGCAACCGTTTTAACCGCAATCTGAATTACTCGCGCTTCGATATCGGCGGCGCGGTTAACGCGGTGGAAGCCAGGCAGTTGTCCGCGTACCTTTTCTCCGACCGGGGCATCTATCGGCCTGGCGAGGAGATCCGTATCGGGATGATTGTGCGGGCGACAGACTGGGGGCAGTCGGTAAAAGACGTTCCGCTGGAGCTGGAAGTAATTGACGCGCGCGGGCTGGCGGTGCGGCGCGACAAGATCTCGCTGCCGGAAAGCGGTTTTGGCGAACTGCGTCACGCCACGCTTGATACCGCTCCGGCGGGGACATATACGATCAATCTGTCGCTGATTAAAAAAGGCGGCGGGAGCGCGTTGATTGGTTCCACAACGGTGCGGGTGCAGGATTTTGAGCCCGACCGCTTGCGTATGAGCGTGCGTTTCAGCGAGGCGTCAAGCGAAGGATGGGTGACGCCGGATGACCTGACGGTGCTGGTGTCGCTGCAGAATCTGTTTGCGACTCCGGCTGAAAACCGCCGCATACGCGGTTCCATGTCGCTGACGCCTGGCGTATTGCGATTCCCGCGCTACAAGAATTATCTGTTCGACGATCCGCAGCGCGCCAAGGAGTCGGTATCGGAAAACCTGGCGGAAACGCAGACCGACGCTCAAGGCACGGCAACGCTTGCGCTTGATTTGCAGCGTTTTGCGCGGCTGACGTACCGGGCGCATGTTGTTGTCCAAGGCTATGAGGCCGACGGCGGCCGCGGCGTGTCGGGCGAAGCGACGGCGCTGGTATCGGGGCTGGAGTATCTGGTCGGTTACAAGCCGGACGGCAAGCTTACCTTCGTGAAGCGAGGCAGTGCGCGCAAGGTCGATTTCCTGGCAATTGGCCGCGACGGAAAGCAGCGCGCGGTCGAAGGATTGAAATTGCGGCATATCGAACGCCGGTTCGTATCGGTGCTGGCCAAGCAGTACGACGGCACGTTCCGTTATCAGTCAAAAGAAAAAGAAATCCTGCTTGGCGAACAACCGATGTCGATTGCGGCTTCCGGCCGCTCGCTGGAATTATCGACCGCTTCGCCCGGCGCGTTTTCATATGTGGTGTGTGACGCGCAAGGGCTGGAGTACGCGCGTATTTCTTATAGTGTTGCGGGCGAAGCCAACCTGACCCGTTCGTTAGACAAAAATGCCGAGTTGAAACTTACGCTTTCAAAGGGCGATTACGCTCCGGGCGAAGAGATCGAGGTGCAGATCGAAGCGCCGTATACCGGAAGCGGTTTGATGACCATCGAACGGGACCGGATTTATGCGCACCGCTGGTTCTCCACCAAGACGACCAGTACGGTGCAGAAAATACGGCTGCCGGAAGATGTCGATGGCAATGCGTATTTGACGGTAACGTTTGTGCGCGATCCGGGTTCGGACGAAATATACATGAGCCCGTTGTCGTATGGCGTGGAACCGTTCTCGGTCAGCCGAGGGCGTTATCAGTTGAAACTCGATGTTGCCGCGCCGGACAGGATCAAGCCCGGAGAGAAGGCGACGTTTAATGTAAAGAGCGACAAGGCGGCAAAAGCGGTGGTATTTGCGGTTGACGAAGGCATTTTGCAGGTAGCGCGTTACAGAACCGCGGACCCGCTTGGCTATTTCTTCCAAAAGCGCGCGCTTGAAGTAACGACCAGCCAGTTGCTTGACCTGATTCTGCCGGAGTTTGCGCAGGTGATGGCCTCGGCCCCTGGCGGCGGCGCCGAAGCCGCGATAGGCCGCTTCCTTAATCCATTCAAGCGCAAACGCGACCCGTCGGTGGCGTACTGGTCTGGTGTCGTTGATGTCGGGCCGGGCGGCAAGGCGCTGTCCTGGCAGGTGCCCGAATCGTTCAACGGCAGCCTGCGTGTGATGGCGGTGGCGGTATCGCCGCAGTCGGTCGGTGTTTACGATGGGCATACCATCGTGCGGGGCGATTTTGTGCTGTCGCCAAACGCGCCGCTGACAGTGACGCCGGGAGACGAATTTGATATGCCGGTCGGTGTTTCCAACAATGTGGAAAACTCCGGCAAAGACGCGAAAGTGAAGGTGACGCTGGACGCGGGCCAACACTTTGAAGTGATAGGCGACAAGACGGTAGAAGCGGCGATTCCGGCTAATAGGGAGGGAATTGTGAGATTCCGGGTGCGCGCCAAGTCGTTGCTTGGCTCCGGAACGTTGAAGCTGACGGCCGGTATTGGCGACAAGACATCGCGCCTGGCAACGGCGGTCGGTGTGCGTCCGGCGACCCCGTACAGGCAGGAATTGCAGGTAGGAACGGTGATTGCCGGCAAAGAGAAGGAAATACCGACGACACGCCGGTTATTTGCCGAACACCGCGATCTCAATGTCGGCGTGTCGGTTACGCCGCTGGTGCTGGCGGACGGGCTGGCATCGTACCTCGGAGAGTTTCCGTATTCATGTACCGAACAGCTTGTGTCGCAGGCGGTGCCTGCGCTGGTTTTGAGCCACAGACCGGAATTTGGCGAACTGAAAGCAAAGCGCGGTGCTACGCTCGCCGGGCTGATTGCGACACTGCGCAATAGGCAAAACGCGGAAGGCGCCTATGGCCTGTGGGCGACAAATAACATCATCTCTGAACCTGTTAGCGTGTGGGTACAGCAATTCCTCGTCGAAGCGAAAGACCGCGGCGAGTACATACCGGCGGATATGCTGACGCGCGGGAATGGCTGGTTGAAGGATTTCGTGTCGAGCGAAGGCGATACGCTTTACGACGACCAGACCAGGGCGCGCGCGGTGTATGTTTTGACAAGGCAGGGGGTGCAAACTTCCGCTTTTGCGTCGTCGATCCAGAAACGCCTTGAGAAGCGTGACGATAAAGTCTGGAAGAACGAATTGGCGGCGGTATATCTGGCGGCGACGTACAAGATGCTGAAGCAGGATGGTCTTGCCGACAGTGTTTTGAGCGGTTTCCGGTTCAATATGGGCGAAGAAAAGAGGAAGGCGGACGCGTTTAATGACCCGCTTGGCGGCGCCCGCAACAACGCGCTGTGGCTGTGCGACGATTTATGCCGCGATTCCGAGGCACTGTATTTGTTGGCGAGGCATTTCCCGGAAAAGGCGAAGAAGCTGCCGGAGGGTGTTTTTACCTCGATGATCACGGCATTGTCGATGTATCAGAACACATCGTTCTCATCGGGCCAGTTGCTGCTGGCTCTGGACGCATGGACGAGCTTGGCGGAGAGATCAGGCGGAGCGGGTATTGGCGTCAATGAAGTTTTGAACAACAAGACAAGCCGCGCTTTGAAGCTTTCATCCGGATTGGTGAGGCGCGCCCTGTTTGCGCCGGAAGCGGAGAAACTGTCTATCAACAATAAGGGCGACATGATGGGCTTTTACGTGGTCGAGGCTTCCGGTTTTGATGTCGAGCCGCCCACCGATTATTTGCGCGAAGGCGTTGAAATCCTGCGCGAATACACCGACGAATCCGGCAAGCCGTTGACCTCGGTTGCGCAGGGCGATGAGGTGTATGTTCATCTCGAGTTCCGCGGGTTGAACCGGACATTTGACGGCATCAGCATGGCATTTGTTGATTTGCTGCCTGGAGGCTTTGATCTTGTGCTGAACCCGCCGGGAAGCGGAGCGAATAGCAACGAGTCGCAGCGGTCATTGCGGCGTGATAGATCTTCGGATGAAGAGTATGAGAGCGATGACGAGAGTGAATATCGTGAAGACGAGGAAGACGGAGACAGAGACGGAGACGACAGCGAGGGCTGGTCGGTTCCGTTTGGCAATTCGCCGACGAACTGGTGGATTCAGTACGCCGACATGCGCGAGGATCGCATTGTTTTGTACGGAACCTTGGAATCCAAGGCGCACGAATTTGTCTATAAGATTCGCGCAACCAATGTAGGGACATACACATTGCCTCCGGCTTACGCCGAAGGGTTGTATCGCCGCGATGTGCGGGCGCGCAGCCTGCCGGGCAGTAAACTGACCGTGACGCCGGCGGGGAAATAAGCTGCCGATATGCCTGCCTTTGTTACGGAAGGCAGGCATTTTTTACAGGAAGAAGCTCAAAGGTTTTGAGTGAAAAAGATACCAACCCTAAGGGGTATAGCTGGGACGAAGCGGAAAGTCGGCTTTTTGCGCAGGAGGAGATAGCTGCTTCTGGTTTGCGCGTGGTTATGATGATTGGCTTGCCAGCGCAAGAATAGAGAGAGGCATATCCCAAAAGAAGCTTGAAGCGATGAGCGGTGTCAAGCAACCTGGTTATATCTCGTATGGAGAAGGGTTACACAAGCCCGCGGTTGGATATTGTTTTAAAGATATTAGCGCCTTTAGGCGAAACTCTTTATAGAGGGGATTTACCTAAAGCGAAAGAGTAGCGGAAGGCAGCTCTACGGATACGCTGTCTTTGGTGTTCCAGGCGACCAGGTGGGCATACATAACAATTATTTGAAGAGCGTGTTGTTTTTTGGCGGTCGGCGGGTTTTGTGGCTGTTTTGTGGCGCGCTGCTACTGGTTGTTGCCGTGGCGGCCGTTCGTTTCTGGCCGAAGCCGCCGCTAAAAAGCGCGATCGCGTCGTCGGTGGCTGTATATGACACCAACGGCGTGTTGCTTCGGCTGACCCTGGCGCGTGATGACCAATACCGCTTATGGGTGCCGCTTGCGGAGATTCCGCCCGAACTGGTAGAGGCGGTGCTGCTGCACGAGGATCAGCATTTCCGCTATCACCCTGGCGTCAATCCGTGGTCGCTGCTTCGAGCCGCCGCCAGAACATATAGCGGCGGTTCAAAGCAGGGAGGCTCCACATTGACCATGCAACTGGCGCGGCTGCTCTACAAGTTCAATACGCGCGCATTGCGGGGCAAGGTAAAGCAGATTGCCTTGGCGTTAAGCCTCGAAGCGCGCTACGGCAAAGATGAAATCATAGAGGCGTATCTCAACGCCGTACCTTACGGACAAAATATCGAAGGTGTTGCCGCCGCCAGCCTGATCTATTTCGGCAAGCGGCCAAAGGCGCTGAGTCTGCCGGAAATTCTGACACTGGCGGTGATCCCGCAAAGTCCGTTGTCGCGCACGCCCGGCGATGAGGCGCAGGCGCGGCTGTCTGATGCCCGGATACGGTTATTTGAACGCTGGACAAAAAAATACCCTGAAGTAAGGGAACAGGCGGGTCTGGTCTCGGCGCCGCTCTATTTGCGTGGTAAAACGCGCCTGCCGTTTGAAGCGCCGCATTTCACGACGATGCTTCTTGCGGAAAACGCGCGGTCAACAACGGAAATACAGACGACGCTGAATTTACGTTTGCAAAAGCTTTTAGAGCGGCATATGCGCAACTTCCTGACGCGGATGCGGCAGCGCGGGCTGAAAAATGGCTGTGCCTTGCTGGTCGATTGGACAACGATGGAGGTAAAAGCGTGGTTGGGCTCGGCGGATTTTTTCGACGAGTCGATTCAGGGCCAGGTCAATGGCATACTCGGCAAGCGTTCGCCTGGATCGACGCTAAAACCGTTCATTTACGCGCTGGCGCTGGATCAGGGCGTTTTGCATCCGATGACGGTGCTAAAAGATTCTCCGCAAAGTTTTGGCCCGTTTACGCCGGAGAATTTCGATGGGAAATTCGCGGGGCCGGTGAGCGCGCAGCAGGCGCTGAACCGTTCACGCAATATTCCGGCTGTTACCGTCAACGCGAAGCTTAAAAATCCGTCGCTTTATGATTTTCTTAAAAAGGCGTATATCGAAAAAATGGCAAGTGAAGCTCATTATGGGCTTGCGTTGGCGCTGGGAGGCGGGGAAGTGACGGCGGCCGAACTGGCGTCGCTATACGCGATCCTGCCCAATTATGGGCACTGGCAGCCGCTGGTGACGCGCCGGGATAAAGCCGGGCTGCCACCTTCCCAACTGTTGTCGAAAGAGGCCGCGTTTATCGCGCTCGACATGCTGGAAAAGAATCCGCGCCCTGATATTGCTTATGCCGGCCGGGTAATGCCGCTACCGGTTGCCTGGAAAACCGGAACTTCGTGGGGGTTTCGGGATGCGTGGACCGCGGGTGTATTTGGCCGGTATGTGCTGGTGGTGTGGCTTGGCAATTTCGACGGCAGCGGCAACAAGGCGCTGGTTGGAGTTGACGCGGCGGCGCCGCTGTTTTTCAGCATTGCCGACGCGCTGATGGCGACCGACAGCGCGATAAAGGCGCCGCGTTTACAGCCGTTGAGCATAATCCAGATTGACGTTTGCCAGGCTTCGGGGGATCTGCCCAATGCCGATTGCCCGCGTACCGTCAAGACGCTGTTTATCCCTGGAGTATCACCGATCAAAGTGTCGGAATTGCACCGCGCGGTGATGGTTGATAAGCGCAGCGGCAAGATGGCGTGCCCGCCGTATGATCCGCGTTTTGTCAAACGCGAGGTTTTTGAATTCTGGCCTTCCGATTTGCAGCGTCTGTTCGCGTATGCGGGCGTGCCCCGGCGTTTGCCTCCTTCACCTGTCGATTGCGGGACAAGTTATGCCGGAACGGTAGGCATATCGCCAAGAATAATGTCGCCGTTGACCGGCGTAACTTACCAGCGGCGGCTTTCACGCGGAAACGATGAAGATGGCAACTCGATAGCCTTGCAGGCTATTGCCGACGGAGATGTCGAAACGCTTTACTGGTTTTCCGGCGCCGCTTATATTGGTTCCAGCGCGTCAGGCAAGGATCTGCTTTGGAAAAACGCGTCGTCCGGACGCCATACAGTGCGCGTGGTCGATGATCATGGTCGGGCGGATGCGCGAACGGTGACGGTGGAGCTGGTTCCGTAGGGGGCATGCCTGAAATCGCTGTTTGTTTGAATTTAAGTAAATTGCGTAACGTCATACTTTTGTGGTTCTTATAAGAAAGCGAGTTTGAGGCAGTTCATCAGAAAGGAGTATATGTGATGTGTAAAAAAGCATTGTTGAGCATCATCGCTGTATTCATGCTGATTGTCGGTCAAGTCATTATCGCGCAAGCTGCTCCGCACCACGGGCCGCCTCCGCCCAGGGCGGCTGCTCCGCACCATAGGCCGCCTCCGCCCAGAGCGGCTGCTCCGCACCACGGGCCGCCTCCGCCCAGAGCGGTTGCTCCGCACCACGGGCCGCCTCCGCCCGCCGTGCATAGTTCAGGGCACTGGTATCGCCACGCTCCGCCGACAGGCTACAGTCGTTACAGAGCCACGCCTTCCTGGCACAATAAGCACGGCTACTTCCGTCCCGGATATTCCGTGCCGAATTATTATCACCACAACCACGGCCGTTATGTTGTCCACAACTGGCAAGGTCGCGGTCTGTACGCGCCGCCTCACGGCCATCATTGGCTGATGGTGGACGGCAACTTTGTGCTGGCTGCTATCGCTACCGGCGTCATTGTGCACGTCTTGCTCGGGCACTGACGACGGCGGTAACAAGGCGCTGGTTGGAGTTGACGCGGCGCCGCTGTTTTTCAGCATTGCCAACGCGCTTATGGCGACCGGCAGTGCGATAAAGGCGGCGCCGCTTACATTGGTTCCAGAGCGTCAGGCAAGGATCTGCTTCGAAAAAACGCGTCCTCCGGACGCCATACAGTGCGCGTGGTCGATGATCATGGTCGGGCGGGTGCGCGAACGGCGACGGTGGAACTGGTTCCGTAGGGGGTATTATTCAAACGCCAGCATAAAGTTAATGTCCGCCTCTTGCTCAACAAATAGAGGCTTATTTTTCCACAGTTTTATGTTAATGCTTGCAGGCGCGTCAATTAATATAAACTCATAGATGGTATCCCTTGGCGAATAATTATTACAGCCGCTTGGTAATCCACAAGCATACCCTTTGTGCCAAAACCCTTTTACAACAGTATATTTCCACAATCAAAACCAACAAAAATAGAGCAACGATTTTTGTTATATTACTTTTACGTTCGTATTTGGGGCAGATGTTTGCATTTGCGTCCAACATGTTGCCTCCGTACT
>WRHP01000053.1 GCA_009783195.1 Syntrophorhabdaceae bacterium
TGAAGCGTGTCGATTTTCCGGCGGACTCCATTTCTTCCCGCCAGGTGAAAATCATCCATGGAGAAAAAGATGTTGTGGCTCCCGTGGACGAAGCTAAAAAACTGGCTTGCGAAATAGGCGCCGCGACGTTTTGCCTGCTTCCGGGAGCGCCGCACGCGGCATTTCTGGATAGCGGTTTTTCTGTGTCTGATGAGTGAACGCCTGGCCCGCTACGAAGAGTATGCCCACGTTCAGCGGCTGTCGGCTGTGGATCTTCTGGAATTTACCCGCAAAGGATTGGATGAAGGAAGGATTGGAAAAATCCTCGAGCCCGGGTGCGGTACGGGGATTTATACAAGGGCGCTTATCGACGCTTTCCCGCACGCGACCATTGAGGGAATCGACATTTCCGAAGCGATGGTCAGGCAGGCCAGGGAGCGTACTGTTAGTCAGCGGGCGCGTTTCCGGACAGCCGATGCCGAAGGCGCTGTTTTCGGGAAATACGACCTGATTACATCAAACGCCGCGTTTCATTGGTTCCGATCGTTTGACGGCGTTATTAAAAGGATGCGCTCGCTTTTGTTAGCGGATGGGTCTTTGACGTTTACCTATTTTGGCCCTGAAACATTTGCGGAGCTTGATAAGGCGCTCATGGAGACACGGGAGGATGGAACCGGGGAGCGGACGGCGGCATCCCGGTTTCTTTCCAGGGATAGGGTCGAGGCGTCGCTTTTGGCTGTCTTTTCCGAAACAGAGGTTACGGAGCGAACTTATCAACAGGAGTTTGGCGATCTTGTCGAACTCTTAAGAAGCATCAGGCACACCGGTACCGGAGGCGGTGGTCCGCGGAAAGGCTGGAGCCCCGGGCGGCTTTTGCGGGTGGAGAGGGCGTATAGGGAGCGGTTTGGCGGTATCCGGGCGACCTGCCAGGTATTTTTCTGCCGCGGCGCAGGTTTTAGGGGAGAAGTTGAATGAGAGGGGTTTTTATCACCGGGACCGATACATCAGTGGGGAAGACAATAGTCTGCGGACTGCTGGCGGGTTTTTTACGCGAGAGCGGCGTTAACGCGATTACACAGAAGTGGGTCCAGACGGGAGAAGGCGGGCGGCATGCCGACCTTGGAATGCACCGCCGGCTTATGGGGCTGCCGGAAGATGTGCCGGAAGATGCCCTGAAGGATCTTTGTCCGTACCGGTTTGCTTATCCCTCCTCGCCTCATCTGGCCGCAAAACGCGAGGGCAAGGTCGTGGACCCCGCTGTGATCGAGGCGGCATACCGACGGCTTGAGTCAGCCCACGACATCGTTCTGGTCGAGGGGTCGGGCGGAATCCTCGTTCCGCTGGCGAAAGGGTTGTCGGTTTGTGATCTGGTTGCGCGTCTTGGTTTGTCGGTTCTCATCGTTGTGAAAAACCGTCTGGGCTGCGTCAACCACGCGCTACTGACCGTGGAAGCGGTTAGCCAGCGGGATATTCCTGTCGAAGGGTTGATATTTAACCGGGTCAATGAAGAAGAAAGCCAATCCCCGGAGGAGCTTTTGGTCGACAATATCCGGACCGTCGAAGAAATCACAGGAGTTCCTGTGCTTGGGGAAGTGCCATTTCTGGCTGATCCTGTCAATGACGCGGAGATGTTTCTCCCGGTGGGAAAAGCGTTTTTTGAGAGATGGAAATCCGCGTGATGCGCTGCTGGCACCCGTACACCCAGATGAGTCTTTATGACGCCGATCCGCCGCTGCGGATAGAGCGGGCCGAGGGGCTGTTTTTATACGACGCGCAAGGCAATCGGTATTACGACGCCATATCGAGCTGGTGGTGCAATGTCCACGGGCACGGCCACCCCCGGATCAGGGAAGCCGTTGCCAGGCAGATGGAGCGGATGGACCACGTAATGTTTGGCGGCATCACCCACGAGCCTGCCGAGCGGTTAAGCGAACGGCTGGTGGAGATCGTCCCGGAAGGGCTGACCAGGGTTTTTTATTCCGACAACGGCTCTACCGCGGTCGAGGTGGCCCTTAAAATGTCGCTTCAGTACTGGCGCAACCTGGGGCGGGGGGAGAAGTCGAAATTTGTGTGCCTTGATCGCGGGTATCACGGAGACACCGTCGGGTGCATGAGCGTAAGCGCGGTGGAGGTTTTCCGGAAAGCTTTTCAACCGATTCTGTTTCCCGTGCGCAGTGTCCCGGCTCCGTACTGTTTCCGGTGCCCGTTGGGGAAGGAAAATTTCTCTTGTGGAGTTGAATGCGCCGGATATATGGAAGAGGCGCTGAAAGAAGGCAAGGGAAACATAGCCGCCATCATCCTGGAGCCGCTGCTTATGGCCGCGGGCGGGATGCTGGTGTATCCGCCTTCCTATCTGAAAGAAGTTGCGCGGCTGGCCCGCGCATACGATACGCACCTGATTGTGGACGAGGTGGCGACAGGTTTTGGACGCGCCGGCGCGATGTTTGCCTGCGAGCGCGCGGGAATTTCTCCCGATTTCCTTTGCCTTTCGAAAGGACTGGGCGCGGGAACGCTTCCGTTTGCCGCCACGCTTGCCACGGATCGCGTATACGATGCGTTTCTGGGAGAGATGGAAAGCGGGAAAACCTTCTATCACGGCCATACTTACACGGCGAACCCGATCGGCTGCGCGGTGGCGCTGACCTCGCTTGATCTGTTCGGAGAGAACCAATTGCTTGAGAATGTCGCGCGGGCTGCGCCGCGGATAGAAGAAGGTTTGCGCTCTCTTGCCGATCTTCCGCTTGTGGGCGATATCCGGCATATCGGAATGGTGGGCGCGCTTGAGCTTGTGCGGGACAAGGACACGATGGAGCCGCTTCCCGGAACCGATCCGGTCTTCCGCGCGATCCGGCGGGAGGCGCTGCGTCGCGGGCTGTTTCTGCGCCCGCTTGGGAATATCGTTTACCTTTTCCTGCCGCAATGCACAGACAAGAGTGAACTGGACGATATTCTTTCCCGGTTTATCGATACAATGCGAGGCGTGCTTCGGTGAATGAAGGGTTACTTTTTTGCCGCGGAATAATTACCAGAATGTCGATTGTATTAATATAGTGCCTTCAAAATTAATGTTCTAAAGCGTTTTTGTATAAAAAGCTTAGAAGAAAAAAACAATCAATCATCGGGTAGGCTACGATTTTTCAGATAGAATGCTGTTCTGTCACGAAGAAACGTAATCTACGGTGTATCGCCAAGCTTGTCTACGGCTTGCTTTTTCTACAATGACGAAAATATTGGTGTGACAAGTATCATCATAGAAATGTTGTTTTTACAGATGATACCGTAAAAACAAAGGAGTAATGGAAATGAAAAAGAACACGGTGTTTTTGATAAATAAAGGTAAAAAATTTATATCAATTGCTCCAGGCGTGATTGGTGTAATAGCCGGAATATTTTTATTAATTAAAGGAAGTCCAGTTGATTGGCTGGGAGTATTTGCATTTATATTTTTTATGTCTTTTGTGTTTTTCGGTTTTTTTATTTATATAAACATAGTTGTTTCGCGAGAAATTAACAAGGCTGTGAAAATACTTGATGATAAATGCGACCCGGAAGAATTTCTCGATATAATTAACGAATTTGAACCAGTAATAGACAACAAAAAAATGAAAGCGATGTTGCTTGTTAATAAAACGGCAGGTTTGCTTTCTTTGGGAAAGCATGGCGAAGGAATTAAATTATTGGAAAGTATAGATACATCCAAGTTGAATGCGCCTTTTGAGATAGTTTATTATAATAATTTTGCTGGCGTATGTATTAAAATAAAAGAATTTGAAAAAGCTAAAATAAATCTTGACAAGGTGGAGTCATTGTTGATTCAAAATAAAATTGACGGCAAAATAAAGAAAAAACTGGAAAATATTTATAAAATCAACAAGGTGTTTTGGAATATGTGCAACAAAAAGTTTGACGGATGTATGGAAACATTAAATGAAATTCTCGCCGAAGCGGATTTTATGAGAGCGGAAATAGAAATTAAGTTTGCGTTGGGATTTTATTATATGAATAATGGAGATATGGCAAAAGCTAAAGAATGCTTCGCTTTTGTAATTGCTAATGGCAACAAGTTGTATGTAGTAGAAGAAGCCAGAGAATATCTTGCGGCTCTATGATACCCAAGGAACTGTTTTTAGCGATACTTGAAGCGGACAAACTCAGGGTCGGGCTTCTCTGGAAGCGGTTTTTGGCACATATACCGGCTTAACTTTTTGCCAGTCGGTGTGCTTGTTCTCCGCAACCCACAGATCATAACCCCGTTGCATATTCAACCACAATTCCGGTGTGGAGGAAAAGGCGCGGGATAGCCGCAGGGCCATATCTGGCGTAACTCCGGCTCGCTCGTTGATAATGGCGGACAAGGTTTTGCGTGATACTCCCAAGCTGGCCGCCAAAGATGTGACGGTCAGATTCATGGCCTTCATATACTCTTCGCGTATAAGTTCACCGGGGTGAGTCGGCTTGCGTGTCATCTTGTGCATAACGCGGCCTCCTTAGTGATAATCCTGATAATCCACGATTAGGCATCACTAATCGATTGCCGTGTTCCTTTACGCCTTACCCCACCTCATTGTAGTAGCGCTCCCGGAAGGAGACGCCGGGGATCGATTCGGCAAGGCGGCGCGCGGCCTTGATGTCCAACTCCGGAAGGGCGACCGCGGTGGCGGCGACATGCGGG
Source organism: Syntrophorhabdaceae bacterium (assembly GCA_009783195.1). Lineage (GTDB taxonomy): Bacteria > Desulfobacterota > Deferrimicrobia > Deferrimicrobiales > Deferrimicrobiaceae > UBA2219. The sequence goes on from WRHP01000053.1 coordinate 4,652, forward strand.
ATGTGCTTTGGCGCTTCCCGCAGGAAATCAAGCAAGGCGGGAAACGAAGCTTCGCCAAACCGGTTGGGGCAGATTCGCGCATAGGTTTGGGCGTCGGGGGCGTTGAGAGATATTGAAATGGCGTCCACCAGCCCGGCAAGCTCTGGCAGGATGTTGCGTCCGTGGACCAGGTTTGCCAGCCCGTCTGTGTTCACGCGAATCCTGGCGTTGCGCAATTTCAATTGCCGTGAAATTTCCTTCACATCTTCGAGGCGCAAAAGCGGTTCCCCAAAGCCGCAAAATACGATCTCGTCGTACCGGGTGGGGTCACCGGCATGCGCGAGAATATCCGGCACCGACGGTTCGTCCGAAAGCCGCAGCAGGTGTCCCTTTACATGGTAGTCGCGCTGTTTTGCGCAGAAGACGCAGGCGTTGGTGCACCGGTTTGTGATGTTCAGGTAGAGGGAGTTGCGAATCTTGTAGGCGATCTGGGCTTCCTCGTCGAAAGGTATGCGGAATAGCCGCATTGCGTTGAGTGTTGTGATCCGGGCGACATCCTCGACGGAGAGTTCCTTGATTTGCGCGATTTTTGCCGCCACCAAGGGAGCATATGCCGGTTCGTTATTTTTGCCGCGGTATGGAACGGGCGCGAGAAAAGGGCAGTCGGTTTCTATCAGCAGCCGCTCGAGGGGGAGCTTGCGGACTGTTTCGACCTGCGCGTCGGATTTTGGATAGGTGATTGCGCCGGGGATGGAGATCAGGAAGTTCATCGACACCGCTTTGCGAGCCATCGCGTAATCGCCGGAGAAACAGTGGATGATGCCGCCCACCTCGGCTGCGTTTTCCTCGGAAAGGATTGCCAGGATGTCGTCGTGGGCTTCCCGGTCATGCACGATAACCGGAAGGTTCAGCTTGCGCGCCAGGCGGATCTGTTCACGGAAGGCGTTGCGCTGCGCGTCGCGCGGCGAGCGGTCACGGTAAAAATCAAGCCCGGTTTCGCCAATCGCCACGACCTTCTCGCGGCGGGAGAGGGTTTCAAGACGCGACAGCAGCCCGTCTGAAAAGGTTGCGGCGTCGTGCGGATGCAGGCCGACCGCGGCGTATACGCCGTGGTGCCGGCTGGCTATCTCGACCGCTTCCAGGCTGCTGTCCGGGTTGATGCCGATCGTCAGAATCCGGGCGACACCCGCGTTGCGGGCGCGCGATACAACCTCTTTTTCGGCTTCGCAAAGAGGAGAAAGATCAAGGTGGGCGTGCGTGTCAAAAAACATCGGCGGCGTTTTCCAGAAAGATTAAGGTTTTAGAACACTTTTACTTTGAGGTTGCTCTAATCCATCAGCAGTTATCATCCATGCGGCATCTTTCGCGCGAGGCTTGTACGTTTGTAAATCATCTTTATTGTCCGCCTCAATACAGCGGACATCGCATGGGAGTTTCTCCTTTGGGCATGCTCGAAAGCCGTCCTTGATATCCGCCGCGATACATCGGCCATCGTAGGAGGGCTTCTCTTTCGAGGACGGCTTGTTTGCCATCCATGGTTCTATGTGCCTGCGGATTCTTCGCTCTTGGCCTCCCTGCCTCCGCTCGGAATCGACGCCCTCTCCAGAGAACCCCCATACGATATTGTCCGATATATTGTGGTTTTAACATGCGCGGTACTCAGCATGTAAGTTCAACCCCGGCTACCATGTGCGGCTGTATTGAGCGAGAGAGTCTTGAGCGAAAGAAGCCGTTCGGTAATGTCCGATGTACTTCGGAGGGCAGTAAGGACGGCATGCTAGGCGTGCCCGCCGGAGAGAGTCTTGATGCGAAAGAGAAGCCGCCCCGTGATGTCCGATATGATGCGGCTCAAAGTTGATCCGCTTTAAACTTCAATTTTCGGGAAGACGATGCACGCTTTTGGCAGGGAAGCGCCTGCGGCAAGCCCGCCCCATTTGCTGTCCGTGTCGATCCGGGCCTCTTCCACCGGTTTTCCGCCCGGGAGCAGGCAATCCCACATCTTTTGCGAGGCGGTGGGCGTGAAGGGGGCCATAAGCAACGCGGCTATGCGCGCTGTCTCAAGGGTGTTGTAGAGGACCGTTCCAAGCTGGTTGCGCAACGAAGGATCTTTTGCAAGAACCCACGGCTGGGAAGATTGCACGTATTCGTTGGCCCGCGTCACCAGTTCGATGATCGCGGCGAGCGCCTTGTGGAACGCCACATCCTCCATCGCCGCTCCCACGGCTTCCACGGCCTTGCGGGATTCGCCGGAAAGATGGAGCGACCCTTCCGGACACAAGGGCGCGTTCTCGCAAGGTTTGGTAGCAAGCGTTTCCGCGCCGCGCTCCGGAGACGGCACGACGCCGTCGAAATATTTGCTTAACATTCCGAGCGCGCGGTTCAGCAGGTTCCCCAGCTTGTCGGCCAGCTCCGAGTTGGCGCGCTTTATCAGTTCCTTTTCGGAGAAGTCGCCGTCGAGCCCAAAAGATACCTCGCGCAGCAGGAAGTAGCGGAATGCGTCCGCGCCGTACTTGCGGACCATATCAAAGGGATCAACCACATTGCCAAGCGACTTGCTCATTTTTTGCCCTTCGACAGTCCACCAGCCGTGAGCGAATACACTTTTTGGGGTATCAATTCCGGCCGACATCAGGAAAGCCGGCCAGTAGACGGCGTGGAATCGCAGGATATCCTTGCCGACCATGTGCAGATCGGCGGGCCACCATGTTTCAAACTCTGGCGCCTTGGAGGGGTATCCCAGGCCGGTCATGTAATTCGTAAGGGCGTCGAACCAGACATAAATTACGTGTCCGGGCGCGTCCGGAACGGGGATTCCCCAAGTGAGGGAGGTGCGGGAGACGGAGAGGTCGTTTAACCCGCCCTCCACAAACGCGATTACTTCGTTGCGGCGGCTTTCGGGCCGTATGAACCGGGGGTTCTCCTTGTAAAACTCAAGCAGGCGGTCCTGGTACTTTGACAGCTTGAAAAAATAGGAAGGTTCTTTTCTCCGTTCGACAGGGCGTCCGCATGTAGGGCATTTGCCATCCTCGACTTGCAGGTCCGTCCAGTATGCCTCGTCGGGCACGCAATACCACCCCTCGTATTGACCGAGGTAGATGTCGCCGTTGGCCAGCGATTTGCGGAACAGGTCCTGGACGGCGGTATAGTGGCGCGGCTCCGTGGTGCGGATGAAGCCGGTGTTGCTGATTGTAAGCGCGGGGGTCAGCTCCTGAAAGTTGACTACCACCTGATCGGCAAGCTGTCTGGGCGTCAGCTCTTTCAGAAGAGCGCTTTTCTGGATCTTTTCGCCGTGTTCGTCCGTGCCGGTCAGAAAGTACACCCGCTTCCCCATCATCCGCTTCCAGCGCGCCATGGCGTCGCAGGCGATGGTCGTATAGGCATGCCCGATGTGCGGGACATCGTTCACATAATATATCGGGGTAGTGATGTAGAACGTGTCCCTCACGGTGTTTCCTCCTTGTCCTGGGCAGGCTTTTCGTTCAAGTTTTCCGCGTTGTCCGGCTTACCCGGCTCCTGCGCAGGTTTAGCGGGAGGGGCGCTCGTTTCGCAGGCGCTTTCCTTTTGCTTCATGTACATGTTGTGTTCGTAGATAAGGCAGCACATCAACCGCCCGCAGACGCCGGAAAGCTTCGCGGGATTTAATGAAAGCCTCTGGTCTTTGGCCATCTTGACGGTGATGGGTTCGAAATCGGAGAGGAATGTGGCGCAGCAAAACTCTTTGCCGCAAGGGCCAACGCCGCCGACTACGCGAGATTCGTCCCGTACCCCGATCTGGCGCATCTCGATACGGGTTCTTAGTTCATGGGCCACATCCTTGACCAGCTCCCGGAAGTCGATCCGGCCATCGGCCGTAAAGTAGAAGATGATCTTGCTTCGGTCAAGGAGATACTCGGTGCGAACCAGCTTCATCGGGAGTTCGCGCTCCGAGATGCGAGACAGGCAAAACGCATGCGCGTCGGCTTCCTTGCGGGCGTTTTCCTGATGGGACAGCAAATCTTCGGCCGAGGCGATGCGGAGCACTTTATTGTTGCTGAATTTCTGGTTTGGGGAGGCGGAATTGTCGATTAGCCGGACAACCTGGCCAAGGGTTACGCCGCGATCGGTATGGGCCACCGCGTAATCGCCTTCTTCAAGGGAAATGCCGGTGCAGTCGAAATGGAAGACCTTGCAGACGCCACGAAGGCGGATTGCGGCGGTATTCATGACGAAAACTTATCCTTTTCTGCGCATCCCGAAAAAAAACGCCTCCAACATCAGCCGCTTCTGGGTTTGCGGAGGCATACGGGAGATCGCGAGTAGCTCCTTGAATACGACATCCCAGCCGCCGACGGGGGGATGTGCCGCAATAGTCAGCAGCTTTTCCTGTAGATCATTATTTATTATAGCTGTTTCGACGCCTGAAGATAAGAGGGCAAGATCTCTTGCCAACGTCAGCGGGGCCGTAAACCGCCCATCGCCGCCTTCTCCCTTGAAGGTTTCCGCCAGGTCGATTATCTCTTTGGCGGACGCGGTTGTAAACACGGCCATCCACAGGTCCCGCTCGTTTTCGATGTCCGGGAGCAATGACTGCGCGCGTCCGGGGCTTCCGCCCGCCGCCGCGCATGCCAGCCGGATAATTTCGGAAGAATAGTTTTCGCCGATGTCCGGTTGACCGGCCAGGATCTCCGCGGCCATATCGACCGGAAGAGGGAAAAAAGGGACTTTTTGGCAACGGGAGACAATCGTAGGCGTTATTGCGGCGACACGGTGGGCTATCAGGATGAAGCATGTATTTGGCGGCGGCTCTTCCAGCGTCTTGAGAAGCGCGTTGGCCGCCTGGGGCGTCATTCGGTCCGCCGGGGCCAGAATTGCCACGCGGGGCCGGTCGGAGAACGCTTTCAGGGAAAGCTCTTCCTGAAGCGTCCGGATCTTTTCAATCTGTAAGGACTTTGAGCCTTCTTTCGGGACTACTTTCAAAAAGTTCGGATGGGATGATGAGGTAAAGAGCCGGCAGTCGTGGCAAGTTCCGCACGCGCCGTCTTCTCCTGGCGCGCGGCAGAGCAGGGCGGCTAAAAAGACCCGCGCGGCGGTTTCTTTTCCGACGCCTTCCTCTCCGGAGAAAAGCAGGCCGTGAGGCGCTGTGCCGCGGGAGATATAACACCGAAGGAGATCGACGGCCCGCTCCTGTCCCAGGATTTCTGAAAACCGCGCTACCATCCGAACCGCTCCGTAACCGTTTCCTGGAGTTTGCGGAAGACCTCTTCCTCCGGCGCGGAAGCGTCTATAAGAACGATTCGGCTGGTATCGTTCTTATAGATAGCCAGGTATCCGTTGCGGACTGCCCGATGAAAGTCGAGCGATTCTCTCTCGATCCGGTCGGCTGCTCCGCGGCGGGAGGCTCTGGAAATACCAAGCTCCGGGGGAAGATCAAACAAAAGCGTAAGGTCGGGGACGAGATCTCCCGAAGCGAAACGGTTAAGCATGCCCACCGTTTCGGCTTCCAGCCCGCGGGCGTGGGCCTGGTACGCGAAGGTCGCGTCGTAGAAACGGTCGCACAGAACCGCTTTCCCATCTTCAAGCGCGGGGAGGAGCAGTCCGCGAACGTGCTGCGCGCGGGCCGCCTGGTACAGCAGCAGCTCGGTTTCGGGAAAGACTGTTTCTTCACGAGGAGCAAGCAGTATGGAGCGCAACTGGTCGGCCAGCGGGGTGCCGCCGGGTTCGCGTGTAACGATGTGGGAGACGCTTTTTGTTAAAAGGCGCGCCGAGAGCCGACGCGCCTGCGTTGTTTTGCCTGATCCTTCGATCCCCTCGAATGTTACAAAAACACCCCGGGCGCTCATGCCTGGGCGCCCGAAAAAAACATCAGCACTCCGACCAGCCGCACGACCGGCACTTGAGGCATCCTTCCTGCCGCTCTATTTGACTGCCGCAGTCGGGGCATGCGCCTCTGGCGATCTCCGATTCGTCTTCCTTGGAGGCTGTTTTTTTCTCCGCCAAAGTGGCGGCTGCCGCGAGGGAAGAGGCTTCGGTGCCGGGCAGCATGGAGCTGAAGTTTTCGAGGTACCACTCTATCGCCTTTGATACGGCGTCGGCGCAGGACAGGATTTTGCCGCCGTTGCCTCCCCATGACGGGAGATGGCACGAGATGCCTTTCAACTGCTTGACGATAGTTTCGGGCTCGACTCCGGAGCGCAAAGCCAGCGAAACCAGCCGCCCGATTGCCTCGGACTGGGAGGCGGCGCACCCGCCCGCCTTTCCCATCTGGTTGAAAACCTCGAAGATCCCTTTGTCGTCCCGGTTGATGGTGACGTAAAGCTTTCCGCAACTGGTCTTGATCTCTTTCGTGACGCCGATCAGTATGTCGGGGCGCGGCCTTGGGGTGACAAACTGCGACGCAGTCGTAGTGGGCGACTCAGTGGTGTTTACGCCGCCGATATTGAGAACCTGCTCCTCGCGGCTGCGGTCCCGGTAAACCGTGACGCCTTTGCAGCCAAGCCGGTAGGCAAGCAGATAGACTTTCCGGATATCTTCGCGGGTGGCGTCCATCGGGAAGTTAACCGTTTTGGACACGGCGTTGTCGGTATATTTCTGGAAGGCGGCCTGCATCCGCAGATGCGCCTCCGGAGAGATGTCGTGAGCCGTGACATA
>WRHP01000054.1 GCA_009783195.1 Syntrophorhabdaceae bacterium
TATCCTGGAGGCTAACGGGGAGAGTTACCGTTTGGCGGAGGCCAGGAAGCGGATGAAGCGGAACCGACAGGGGAAGGGAGGCGGCTGATTGAAATAATACCGTTTTTAGTTGAAAGCTTCCACAATCCAATTGAACCCGCAAAGCTCCTGCATCTGGATTGGATTGGCTGTCACGAAGTTCCAAGCCCGACTTACCTGTTCGATCACCTCGTCCTCGTCCGCCATGACCCGGTTGCCCAAATGCTTCTGCCTCATCTCGCGCCAAATCAATTCCGACGGATTCAATTCCGGAGACTTCGGCGGCAAGGACAGCAAAAACACGTTCGACGGAGCCCGTAGGCAACCCGACGTGTGCCAGCCCGCCTGATCGCAGACCATCACGGCCAACGCCCCAGGTTCCACCACGCGGGAAAAGTCTTCCAAGTACAGGGACATCATCTCCAGATTCGCGTACGGCAGCAACAAGCCATGCGTCCGGCCCGTCAGGGGAGAAACCGAACCATACATATAGGTCCACTCATAGCCGACCTGGCGCGGGGCGACGGCGCGGTGGCCGCGCAACGCCCAGACGCGGCTCATCGTCCCTTTCTGGCCGAAGCGGGCCTCATCCTGGAACCAGACCTCCAGCGTTCGCGCGGGCCGCTCTTGCCGCAGCGCTGTCAACGCGCCGGGAAGCGTTTTTTTTGAACTCCTCCTGCGCCTGTTCGTCGCTTTCCGGGTGGCGGGGTCGGGGAACCAGGGAGGAAAAGCCCAGGCGGTGTAGAAGAAAATAAATGCCGGAAAGCGAGTAGTCGGCGCCGAAGCGGTCTTTGATCCAGTCCTGGAGAGTCCGTCCCCGCCAGACGGAGAAGGGCGAGTCCTTGGGCGGCCCGTCGGCGACGGCTTTCTTCACGGCTTCTTCCTGGAGCGGCGTCAGCATGGATTCCGCGCCTTTGTGGCGGTCGTAGCGCAGAGAGGAGCAGCCTTCCGCGTTGAAGGCCTTGACCCATTCGCGGACGGTTCGGTCGCTGACGCCGACGATTTTGGCGGCATCCAGGGCGGTTCGGGCGTCATGGATCATCCGAAGGGCGATGATTCGGCGTTCGACGCGGGCGTCTTTGCGCCATTCGCCCAGGGCTTCGAGTTGTCCCTCGTTCCAATCGACGATCACGAGGCGCTTGGGCATGGCCGTCCTCCAGCAAAAGGCCCTGTCCGCATTATCAACTTATTCCGGAATTAATCAACTAGGAACGGTATAAATCCAGGGTCATTCAGTTCTCGGGCGGATCACGGCGATGGTCGCATCGCGGAACTCGCCGTAATACTCGATCCCCTCCGGCACACACGAAAAACGGCGGCGTATCTGCATGATCGACAAATTGCGAAACGCGGCCAAGGTCTGTGCCTTGTTTCGGTTTCGGGTCCGGCATCGGTCTTCTTGGTAGGTTACGTCACGGACATAGTGAAGCGAGTTCTCGATTCCCCAGTGATGCCGGGATACGGCCAGCATCTGCGTGGCGGAACCCGGAGACCAGGGGATGCTTGTTATCCCGTAGGCCGTTTCCTCGGTTGCGCCGCGCCAACGCCGTAGGCGGAACACCTGTCTTACCTGCGGCCATTTGTCCAAGTAGCCGTCCAGCAGGCCGGTGGATTCAAGAAGCCGCCGTTCCAGGCGACCGTGCCTTTTGTCGAGGGTTTCGTGGCGGGACACCCGGTTTTCCCGGGCGCGGCGCTCGCACGGGGGAAAAAGACGGGGAAAACGCGGTGGCGATATTCTCCACCAACGCTGGCTGGTTGTCCTTGGCCGTGAAAAGGAAATCTCCTCCCTTGTCGACGATGGTCTGGCACAACTCCCGCTGGCAGAACATGGCGTCTCCGGTCACCACCGCGCCTTTCACCGGCAGGGATTCGAGCATTTCCTTGGCGGCGGTGATTTCGTTTTCCTTGGCGGCCACGGCCTGTTGGGCGAGTACGCCGTGGTGCTGTGGACAATAGGCGGCCAAGAGATGAAGGGCGGGATAATCGGACTCCGCGCTGGCGCGCAAGGTTTTCCCGTCGATGGCGATCTGTCGCCCCGGCTTTTCGGCGACAACGGCGGCCGTCCATTGCCCGAGCGCTTTCTCCACATCCTCCGGCGGCAACAGGCAAAGCAGGTTGTGCATGGTGCTTTGCCCCGGAGCACGACCACGGGTGATTCCCAGCGCGAGCAGTTGCTTTGGGGAAAGCCCCTTGGCCCAACGCGCGATGGAACGCAACGAGGTTCGCCCTGACAAGGTGGCCGCAAGGATGATGGCCAGTATAGAGGCCAGGGAATAACGCTTCCCGGACGGGCTCCTCGGATCAGGGATGGTCTGAAGCATCTCGTAAATGGAGTCGGGCATGGGAATTGGCCTCCGCAGGCTATTTGTCAAAACCAAAGCCTACGAATCCCCCTTCCCGCTTTCAACTAGAACTGAATGACCCTGGCCCAGCTGGGTATTCCCTTGAATAAGGTTGCGCTCGGCCATATAATCAGTCGATATGGTCGGCTATCCGCGGACGCAAATGGAATTGGAATCGCGCTTCTCCACTGAGGAGGCTTGCCGCGTATTCCGGACGCCGGGGCGGAAAGCCTCTTGTCGTTCATTTCTGACGTGATCGAACCAGGAAGCCAGGTTCATACCGATGGCTGGTCGGGTTACAGCGGGATAAACGAGGCGGGGTGCCAACATATAATAACGAACCTCAAGCAGAGTGCGACATCGGCCAGTGAATTGTTGCCGCGCGTCCATCTGGTGGCTTCTTTGTTAAAGCGATGGATTTTGGGTACTCATCAAGGAGCGGTAAGTCCGGCGCATCTGGACGGCTATCTGAACGAATTCACTTTTCGGTTCAACCGTCGGACTTCATCGAGTCGGGGCATGTTGTTTTACCGCTTATTGCAGAACGCCATGAGGACTGAACCCGCTCCATACAAGAAAATCATCAAGGGCGCCCGGAGCGGACCTGAAAAATCACCCCGGAAGCGAAGCGACCTTACTTAAGGGAATACCCAGCTTTCAGAATTCATCCCGCTCCGCGTCACCCGCCGTTGCGGCCGGAAGATCATCGTCGCGGCCCCGGACGCCGACGGGCCGGTACCGGAGAAGGCACCGCCGGTCAATCCGCTCGTCAAGGCCATCGCGCGGGGCTTCCGCTACCGGGAAATGCTCGATTCCGGCGAATACGCCTCGCAGGAGGCGCTGGCGACCAAGCTCGGCGTCAGCCGGCCCTACATGATCCGCATGATCCGCCTGACCCTGCTGGCCCCCGACATCATCCGGGCCATCGTGGAAGGCCAAGAGCCGCGCGGCCTGTCCATCGAAGCCCTCGCCACCGGCCATTACCCCGAGGACTGGCCGGGCCAGCGGGCCGCGCTCGGCTTCCCGGAAGCCGGGTAGCGCCGGAGTTCCCCCGGTCACTTCCGCTCCGTCGCGGTCCTCCGTGACTGGCGCGGAAAGTCAATACACGGTAAAAAGCGCCTTCCGAATACACGCGAAAAAATACCGTGAAATGGAATGTTTTTGAAATGTTCTCTGTTTCGCACCCGGCTGCGGGCAGGTGCGGCCGACCAGAGCAAACAGAGCAAAAAGGGGGTCGGCGGGGCCGGTTTCGGGGCCGGAAAGTACCCGGCGCCGCCTCCGGTCGCGGGGCGTTTCCCGGCTCCGAAAAGGCAGGGAGCCACCGTGGCCCAACCTCAAAAAACCAAGCGGCACAAGGGCTTTTTACGGGCCTTTACGGCCCCGGCGCGCCGCCCGACGAAAGCGCCCGCCGGGGGTTAGCCTGGCGGGCGGTTTTCATCAAGAGCGCCTTGGCGCTCCGGTAAAACTGGCGGAGCAAGCGGCCCCGGCAAGGAAAAAAGCCTCCTGTCGGGAACGAGAGTCCGCATCTCTTCCGAAATATGGCGAAAATGCCTGTAAAATAGTAAAATACACGTTCAGCAACGCTGTGAATCAAATGCGATTGTGACTGGCGCGGACCATGTTCGCTGCCACTTGACTCTCTATTTTCGGTATACATCGATGTCGTCACCACCCTGATGATCTGACACGGTGTCAGCCTTTATCAAGTTCCGTTTATACTCTTTTCCGCGTTCGGTTAATTGGTATCGTTGATTAGGACTTCTCGGCGAATTGGGTTGAACACGTTTTATCAAGCCAGCGGCCATGGCTGGATTCAGATAGTTGCCCCGGAAAGTTGGGCGATGTGAAAGCCCAAGCCGCTCCATTAACTCCATGCCGCGCAATGCGTCGTCTCCCAAGGCGGACAACAACGATTTTACTTGGTCGGCAACTTGATCGAATACTTGGTCGGTCGCCGTTGTCATCGAAATCGCCGCCCGGAGCGCATCCAGCAAAAATTCAACGGCGGGAGTGGCTTCTCCGGACTTGTCGCTTCTGGATAGGGCTTTATAATAATCAGCCTGCCGATCCTTGATGACCGTTTCAACGGGAAGCCAAGCCAATACGGGCTTCCACTGTTGAAGAATCAAGGTATGCCACAATCGCCCCATCCTCCCGTTGCCGTCCGTGAATGGATGGATGAACTCCAGCTCATAGTGAAACACGCTTCCCGCCACCAAAGGGTGCTCGTCGGTTCGTCCAAGCCAATCCATAAGTGATTTCATCAACTCTGGAACTCTATTGGCGGGAGGAGCCATATGCACAAGTTGTTTTTTCTTGAATATGCCGACATCGCTACGCCGAAATATTCCGGCCTCGTCCGCCAAACCCGCCATTAGCAATCCATGGGCTGTCAATAAGTCATTTTGAGAATATGGTTTCCATTGTGGAAGGGCATCATAGGCGGCAAGGGCGTTACGCACCTCTTGTATTTCTCTGGGGTGTCCCATTACCCTCTTTCCGTCGACGATAGCGGTAATCTGCTCCAACGTCAATGAATTATTTTCGATGGCCAGGGAAGCATGAATCGTTTTCAGGCGATTGTTCTTTCGCAGTTGAGGATGCAATGACCCGTCCGACAGCGCGGCGATCCTTCCTAATGCCTCGCTGATTTCCGAAACCAGGCATGTGATTTCAGGGGTAATTTTATAAGGCGGATGATATTGATTTTTGAAGGCCATGTTGAATTGCCTGTTTTACGCCAAGAGAAGGCAGGATTTGCAAATAAATCGTAATCGCTTTCTATTCGCCAGCTTCGTTTTCAAATGGTTGATCTTTGGTGTTGTAAGTCATGGTAAACACCATGTCTGAAAGCCATTTTTTGAAAGCCGGATGATCATTGAACTGCTTGAAAAGCTCCATATTGTCCGACATGATCCCCATGACGACCTCCAGCAATGCGCGGTCGCATTCCGTGCGGGCCTCCTGCTTGTCGGCGTTTCGCATGGCGTTCCGATAAGTCTGGTTCTTTGCCACCATCGCCGGAATCCGCGCGATCTGCCGCCTGACGTTGTCGGCGTCCTGCCATTCTATGCCGCCGAACAGATCGTTGAACGCGGTCAGGATGCTTGACAAAAAATCCAGCTCCGGTTCGCGTTTCCCGCCGATGCCTCCGGTGGGGACAGGATCGACTTCCGCGTTGGAATCGTCAAGATGGATCGCCATCTGGGCCTTGGCTTCGGCGCGGTAACTATCAAGATCTATAGCTTCCAGAATACCCTGCGACAAATCCTCCTCGACCGGCGACGGTAATTTCGGCAACAGCAAATTTATGAAGATGGACAGCTTTTCCCACTCCGGATTGCCAAAGGGCAGGATAGCCCCCAAAAAACCGTATGTGCGGACAAAGCCTTTTGCCGAGGACTTGAATTCTATCTGCGCGTCTTCTCCAAGAGCCAGGTATAAGGCGGCGCAACCATCCAGGATGGGGTCGAGTCTGTCGCGTTCTCCACCGCCGAGGTATAACCCCACAAAATGATCGATGTTTTCTTGCGTATATACGGAGTGCCTTTCCATGGCGGCGATGAGGTCGTACAGCTTGTTCGGGTCGGTTTCTCCGGAAAGAATGGTTGTCCGGTAGTATCGGGAAAACGCGGCCTGTATGGTTTCCTCGTCATTGGCGAAATCGAGCACAAACGCATCCATTTTTCGCGGATGCGCGCGGTTGAGCCGCGAAAGGGTCTGAACCGCCTTGATGTCGCTCAGGATTTTGTCGACATACATCGTGTGCAACAGAGGCTCGTCGTAGCCGGTCTGGAATTTGTCGGCGACAACCAGGAAACGGAAGGGTTCGGTCCTGAACGTCTTTTCGATGGCGTTGGACGGGAAGCCGTTGATGGACGATTCGCTGACCTTGGCTCCGTCGTGCTCTTTTTCCCCGCTGAAGGCGATGATGGCCTTGTAGGGGCTGTTGCGCGCTTCGAGGCAGCGGCGGATGGCGTGGAAATAGTCGATCGCTCTGCTGATTCCGGCGGTGACGACCATCGCGCGGGCCTTGCCGCCGATCTTGCCCCGGCCGGCGACCTGCTCGTGGAAATGCTCCACCATAATCTCCGCCTTCACGGATATGGGGAAGCTGTCGCTCTCCACGAATTTCCGCAATTTCCTCTGCGCCTTCTTCTTGTCGAACTCCGGATCGTCCGACAAGGTCTTGATCAGCCGGTAGTAGCTCTTGATGGGCGTGTAAAAACGGACCACATCCAGGATGAAGCCTTCCTGGATCGCCTGCTTCATTGAGTAATTGTGGAAAGGATAATGCCTCGCCGCGCCGTCCGGCCGCGGGGCGGCGGTGCCGAACAGCTCCAGGGTCTTGTTCTTCGGCGTGGCGGTGAACGCGAAATAGCTCGCGTTCGCGAGCATCTTGCGCCCTTCGACGAGCTTGTTGATCTTGTCCTCAATGTCGTCTTCCGGGTCGTATTCTCCTCCGAGGACGAAGTTCATCTTCGCCGACATGCTGCCGCTCTGGCTGCTGTGCGCCTCGTCCAGGATGATGGCGAACTTTCGGTTCCGGTGCGCCGCGCCGATGTCGTCCAGGACAAACGGGAATTTATGAACGGTGGTGATGACGATCTTCTTTCCGTCCCTGATGGCGTCGCGCAGGTCGCCGGACTTCTCGGCCCACGCGACAGTGCTGGAAACCTGCGTGAACTGCTTGATGGTGTTCTTGATCTGCCGGTCGAGGTTCACCCGGTCGGTCACGACGATCACGGAATCCACGACGTTCTCGCCGTCCGACTCAAGCCCCACGAGCTGGCGGGCGAGCCAGGCTATCGAGTTCGATTTTCCGCTTCCGGCGCTGTGCTGGATGAGGTAGCGTTTTCCGACGCCGTGTTGCCGGACGTCGGCCAGCAGCGCCTTGACGGCGGACAGCTGATGGTAACGCGGAAAGACTTGTCTGTAAGTGACCTTGCCCGTGTCCGGGTCCTTGTCTTCGGTCACCTGGGCGTAGTTCTCGATGATGTCGGCCAGCTCGCGTTTGGTCAGGATGGATTTCCAGAAGTAGTCGGTCATGAGGCCGCCGGGGTTCGGCGGATTGCCCGCGCCGTCGTTGTGGCCCTTGTCGAAGGGCAGGAACCACGACCTCTTGCCGTCCAGCTTTGTGCAGAACTTGATCCGCGCGTCGTCGATGGCGAAATGCGCCATGCAGCGCTTGAACTGGAAGAGAAGCTCCCTCGGGTCGCGGTCGTTCTGGTACTGGCATACGGCGTCGTCGACGTTCTGCTTGGTGAGGCGGTTCTTCAGCTCGCAGGTGATGACGGGCAGGCCGTTGACGAACAGGCAGAGGTCGAGGGCGAGCTTGGCGTTGTCGCCGGAATACTGGAGCTGCCGGGTGACGCTGAAGATGTTCCTGTCGAACAGCGCCTTGGCGGCCGGGTTCTTCTCCGAGGGGGTCATGTAGAACAGGATCAGGTTGGCCGGGTAGATCTTGACGCCGTTGCGGAGGACGTCGATGACGCCGCGTCTGGCGATTTCGCCGCGCAAACGGTCGAGGAATTGGGCGCGCTTGAGTTCACTCTCGCGGACGCCGAGCCGGGCGAATGGCTCCGGCTGGGTGTCTTCGAGGAAGCGGAACAGGCGCGGCTCGTCGACGGCGTATTCGCGGCAGTAGTCCGCGCTCACGCCACGCTCGTAGCCGTTCTGGCTTACGAGCCATTCGACAATCAGGCTTTCGAGGCTCTTTTCACTAGTGTCGATAGGCATTACTAAATCACTTTAGCTAACAACCTGCTGAAAAAGCCACAAGCGAAGTAAAATGCCAAGGAATATGAGGGGGACGGATTTTTTTAATCGCCGTTTTACGGAACTTTTGGAAAGCCGCATGATTCGCAAAATACCGTATTTGGTGCCGCAGAGGGCTTTTTCAAGGGGCTAGAAAAAAACAAAGAGCCCACTAGTAATGCTCCCGCAATCATAAACACATATATCGGCCAAATAGTTTTTGATCCAACAACATTCCAGTATGAATAAGTACTGCCTATGTATTTACCGAGCGGCATTTCAAACAACTTTACTTCTTGCCTTCTTTCAAGAGGGGTTATTTTTGCAGCATCGTTATAAATTCCCATAAATATTCTTTCCTGTTGTAAATAATAAGCGTCTAAATGCCAAAATATAATAGCAGGAATAATCGCGACAAACATGTATAGGCCATTTTTATCGCTGTTTGTCGCGAATAGAGCCAATAATGCTGAATATATAGTAATAGCCCATCCCTTCATTTGGAAAGAGTTCATGCCCATTCTTGTAATGGCATTTTGAATAAACTCCAGATGCTTCATTTCGTTTTCGTTTAATTGATCAATATTGCACACGACTAAGCCTCCTTGCAAATGTTATATTCGTTAATGTTGTTTTTAATGTTCTCCGATCTTGTTATATAGGCCTGCGGGTTTTCTACAAAGGCATCCCATTTCACACTTAAAATATATGAAGACTCTCCGTGATATCTCACAAGGCCTTTTTCACACGTGGTCTTTGTAGGATTTTTAGCATTGAACATATTTTCACTTAAAATATTAAACAATACCGGCGTACGCAAAGTTCTGCATGTTGAACTGCAACAATCATTATCTTCAATAAAGTATTTGTATCTTCCATTATAATCCGGTAAAACTATTCCGAATACCGCATTTGAATGGCTTGTTTTATCATTACGCGTAGTTTCCCTCAAGGAATATGATATTTCCCATGGAATCCATTGAGAGCGGTCCGTACGTTTTATCAACTTCATGTTTGACGAAATCATTACTATCGTTATGGAGCTGTCAAATATTCTATCTTTTAACTTTTCCCATATTTCATCGTTTGATAAATCAGACAAGTCATCTTCGTTGGACTCCCCCTTATATACATGATCTGTTTTTGCTAAAAGACTTTCGATGCTGTCAACGTAATCTCTAACTGTTGACGGCCGTCTTCCGCCCAGTGAGAGAACATCGGAATCAGCGTATTTGTATGAGACGAATATTTTTTTGCCCACTTCAAATCTCCTCAAAGTTGGATTCTGCGTCCTCGTCATATAACATAGTATTTTCGCACATTGCATCATAAACCATTCCGCATTTTGGAACCATTATGCTTCGGGCATCGAAATGTCCCGTAACAGCGGCGGAGATGAGACGGGTGCGGTATTCGGAGAAATAATTGATTTCATTATTCGTTAGGGAAATCAAGCGGTCAACAGTAGAGCATTGCTTGTCAAGTTGTTGAACAATATTGGCTTGCTCTACATCGTTAGATAGTTTTATAGTGGTGCGATTCAAAATAGAACGCGTAATGCTGTAGACTTTCACTCCATTGACTTCACGCTGTATTTGTGAGCGGAATAGGCTCGAATCGAAATAATAAGCGATATAGCGGTAATTCAATGATTTTCTAGAACGCGCAATGATAGTATGATAACCCGCGAATACACTGGCATGACTGTTCAGATACGTGAAATTGCCGGAACCCGCGATGTCCTCCGATGTGTCGGCGAAAATGAAGTTTCCATATTCAAGAAGCGCTTTAGGCGAAGAAGTCAAATAATCTTTGTCAACGAATTTTAGCTTATGCATCTCAGGATTGACTTCAAAACCATATTTTGAATGCACTTCTCCGTAACTAACACAAGGAACGCCTTCGTCCTTTAGGTCAGCCTTGGTTATACTCAAGCCCTTTTGCAATGAAAACAAATACCTAAACCTACTTGTCTCGCCATAAATATTTTGCATTGTTGTGTCAATATGATTTCTACGCTGATCTTGCAACAGAGCAATTTGGCAACGTTTGGCGTGGATGAGCTTGTTGATTTGGGAGACCTTCCAGTCGAGGTAGCGGACGATCTGGTCCTGCTCCTCCCTCGGCGGAATTGGAAGAAGCAAATCACCAAACACTTCAAAACGAAAGTCTGAGGAGCGTTCTCGAATGCCGCGGTATAACGCTTGAATATAACCCGCGCGCGCCATCTCCCGCAAGAGATATGCGTAATAATAGTTGTTTACATCGCCGCTCTTTGCGGTGCAGACGTTATAAACGGGCGTGCTTTTCCCGTCAGAATCCGAAACGCCGATCGCCCCCGCGAAGGCATCCATTATATGGATGACAAGATCACCAAATCGAATACCCTGATAACCGCTCCATTGTGTTGATTCGGTGAACCCCGTGATACGACGATTTTTGCGTAAAGTGACCACGCCATCCCGAAAACACGTTACAACATCATCTTGGTCGCGCACCGCTCGATTCTGTTTTACAAAAAGATTCTTGGCCCTTGTCTTGCCCCAATGCTGCGGTAAAACGGGAGCCCATGGAATATTCATGACCCCAGCACCTCCTCCAGCAGCCCTTCCGTCTCCTTTTCCAGCGC
>WRHP01000055.1 GCA_009783195.1 Syntrophorhabdaceae bacterium
AAAGAGCTCCCAAAATATTTCTTGCCGCCACTGGCTCAATACTACAGCAGAACCACGGCTACTTGACAGAATCAACACAACGCATGCGCTTTTGATGTGGATTTTCAGCCCCGCACTCACTTATAATCTAAACCCGTATCTGGAGAGCATCTCGGTGGCGGCATAGCCAAGTGGTAAGGCAGAGGACTGCAAATCCTTTATTCCCCGGTTCGAATCCGGGTGCCGCCTCCATCTTCCCTCTCTTCAAGTGATCTGGCCCGGGTGGCGGAATTGGCAGACGCACGGGACTTAAAATCCCGAGGCCCTTAAAGCCGTGCGGGTTCGATTCCCGCCCCGGGCACCAATTCATAAAACTCCCGCAAATTATTTTGTGACCCAGCCCCGGAAATGGGGCTTTGCGTTTCCGCTATTCATAGTGGGCAAAGGCATTGGGCAATTTCGATCCTGCCTTCCACTATCCAGTACACAAGCCGGTTCACATCATCAATTCTCCGGCTCCAATATCCATGTTTGTCATGTTTGAGCGGTTCCGGTTTGCCGTATTTCATGGACTTCCCATGGCCGAAGCAAGCGGCTTTGATGAACGCAAAACCTATCTTAAGCGGAATTACTCGCCAACCCAAAGGCGCGACGTGTGCATAATTCGAAGGATTTCAACTTTGTCCGAAACCCTGTAAACCAAAAAGTACGGCAAATCCGGCATTACAAGCTCCCGCGTTTCCGGCAAGAGCCCTTGTCGCCCAGAATGCGGGAAAATCTCCAACCTATCAGCGGCGACAAAAAGCCGTGTGACAATTCGTTGGCCTGTCTCTCTATCGGCTCGTTCAATGTACCAACCCAAAATATCAACAAGGTCATCTTCGGCGGTTTGGGTCCATTCAATCAACATGAAAACCTAATTCCCGCACACGATCTTTCACCTCGGCATGGCTTTTTACTCGCCCGGCCGCAAGATCATCCACCCCTTTTTGTATTTCTACTTCGTACCAGGCAAGATAGTCCAAATACCGGGTGACAGCTTCCTTGATAAGCGCCGAACGCGGGCGCTTCATAGCAGCGGAGGTTTCATCCAGCCTGGTCAGAGTGTCCTCGTCAAAGCGGGTACTGATAGTCATCTGCATATAACACCTCCTGTACGACAAACGTAACACAAATCGACACCCTCAGACAACCTTCCCGGCAATAGCATGCCAGACGCCGCCGCTTGACCGATTTGATATCAATCATTACGATTAAACAAAAATCAAATAGAACAAAAAGAATCACAAACCTCGATTACGGAGGTAAGGCACGGCGCAAATAAAAACCAAAGTGCTGACCGCGCTTCATATTTATTTATAGAGTTGCCACCGCCAAGCGGAACAACGCCCAATTTATAGAGAGCAACCCGCTATGAAGACAGGGCCGGAGAATAGCTATGTTTGTATACTATCGCTATTTTTCATAAACAAAATACAGATGTATATGTTACAAACATGGATGCAGTCGCGCTCCATACAAGGTAATCATTGAGTCTACATGAATAAAAAATAAATGTTTGCCGGCGAACAAGAAAAATAACGAAAACTGTTTGAGGTATTTATGCGACTGACATTGCTTGTTTTAGCTGCTCTTTTTCTGATTACTTCGTGCGCTTCGCATAAATACAATAAAACGCTGGAAGGTTTGCATGGCGCTTCCATTGACCAGGCCGTCGCCGTGCTCGGAGAGCCGACCAGCAAGGAAGCCGGTGTTTTTGTCTGGAACAAAGAACGCATGCAAAGAGGAGGAGGCTATTACCATCAAACATACCAAACTACCTATAGGCAAGGACCGCGCGGGGAGCGAATAATGGAACAGCGCCCACAGCGACATTGGGTAGCCCCTTATGAACATCGCCTTTGGTGCGACACAGCCATTCATTTCTCCGACACGGGGATCATAACCAATCATATAGCCGAGGGCAATGATTGCAAATTGCCAAAGAAATCTGATGATTAAGCGCTCAAAATAAGAGTATTGCGCGTATTACGCTTATTTTCTATATATTTGCCAAGTAGAGTTTATATCTTTTCTTTCCGCGACGCCTCCGAGTGGCAAAGTCGCAATAGACGATACGGATGTGTCATGCAAATAAACTTTATGCAACGACACCACCATAGCATCTTTCTCTTCATGGGAACCTCCACACAAGAATTGCCACATCCCATCATCAGCATCATGAGAAACATAAAGTATTGGTTTATTATCTTTTATTACATGACAACAGATAATTGCTGCTATGTTTTTTGCATCGATAAATGGATATTTCAAATTCAAACTTTTGTCATTATCTTTGCCAAACACTTTACCTAGCAAACACATTTTCTTGCTCTCCCAAAAGACAAATCATCTATATCGTTCACTTTATCGCCTTATTGTATCTTTTAAAACTCAGACACTACTATTTTTAATAAAGGAAGTTTTATTTAACCGATAACCGCTCCAAAAGAGATTCGTGCCTTTTTTAGTTATCCGTCCGCGGGTTCAGGCACGCTCAGACGCTCCGAAACAAACCCCAACAGGCGCTCCAAAGCGGCTTCAAGTACTTCTTGAGCAGCGGGGCTTAAACCCTCCGAGAACGGCTCCAAAACCTGGGCTCGCATTCCAAGCACATACCCTTGCGGCGAGGCGTTAAAGCAGGAGTGCGCGATGTGGAGAATTTCTTCCGGAGGCACGCTGTGCGAGGTGAACTCAACTATATGCTTGGCGACGACAGGCTTTAAGTAAAACGGCTCCGGACAGGAAGAATCCGCGTCCGCAAACACTACAACATCGTACTCCGCTACCATCGCGGCATGCTCGATGGATAGCTGGTAGTCGGCTTCAACCGTTACGCCGGGGATTGCCAGCGCTTCCAGGCGTTCAGCCAGCGCGGGACCAAGACCATCGTCCGAGCGCCCCGGATTGCCGTATCCAATGACGAGGATTTTCATCCGCCGCCACTATGTTTCGTTTGGTCCGCTTCCCCGAACCCGGCGATCCACCAACGCGCCGCCCGCGTCATACACTTCCACGGACAGCGGCATACTCCCCAGCGCATGCGTCGCGCAGGAAAGGCATGGGTCATAAGCGCGGATGGCAACCTCGATATAGTTCAAGAATTTCTCAGGAATATCCTTACGGCCGCTTAAGTGGTCTTTCGCCACCTTGGTGACAGCGCGGTTCATCGGCTCGTTGTTGCTTGTCGTGGACACGATAAGGTTGCACATCGTTACCATGTCGTTGCGGTCAACACGGTAATGGTGTAACAGAGTCCCGCGTGGAGCCTCCACTATGGCAACAGCTTCCTCGCGGCGCGGCCCGGAGGAAAGAAGATCTTTTCCCTGGAGGTCGGGATCGTTAAGGAGGTCTCGAATCTTTTCGACGGAATGAAGCACCTCTATCATGCGAGCCCAGTGGTAGCACATGGTGATATTGTTGGCGCCCTGCTGCAGCTCACGAAACTCCTTGTGGGCCGCGCAAGCCTCTTCCGTATCAATAAACGAGGCGGTATTCATACGCGCCAACGGCCCCACCCGGTACCAGCCGTATTCCGGCCCAAGATCTTTAAGGAACGGGAACTTCATGTAGGACCACGGGCGCACCTCCTCCATCAACACTTCGAGGTAGCGCTGAACGTTTACGTCAACCAGGATCATGTTGCGGTCTTTGTCTACCGCCCGCAAGACGCCGTCATACAGGTCAAGAGCGCCGTCGGACTCACGAACCAGCGACAGGTGGTTGGATTCAAACGAGCCAAATGGAGCCAGTTCGTCGAAATGCTCCTTTGTATAGTCTCGGGCGATGTCCACCGCCCCGCGCGACCATATCATCATCTGGTCTATACTTTTAAGCAGCTCGTCACGGTCCTGGATCGATAAGTTCTTGTTTACGCCTCCGGGAATCGCGCCTGTGCCATGGATTTTTTTGCCGGCTGTCGCCTTTACAACCTCCTGTCCGTACTTGCGCATCATCACGCCCTGTACCGCAAGATCGGGATATTTGGCGGCCAGATTGATGATATTGCGCTGCTCCACCGGCGCGGCAAAGCCGCTTTCCGCCGTGCCTTCCGTTCCGAACAGGAAGTCGGGGGCCGACAGATGGAAGAAATGCAGAGCGTGGCTTTGCAGCATCTGCCCGTAATGCATCAGCCTCCGTATCTTTTCCGCCGTCGGCGTGAGCTGCTCTCCACCAACGATCCGGTCCATCGCCTTGGCCGCGGCCAGATGATGGCTTACCGGGCAAATCCCGCACAGCCGCTGGACGGCAACCGGAATCTCCCAGAAAGGTCTCCCGAGGATAAACCGCTCAAAACCGCGGAATTCCACGATGTGAAGCCGCGCCCGATCCACCACGCCGCTGTCGTTCAGGTGGACCGTAACCTTCCCATGCCCTTCCACCCGGGTAAGCGGGAGAATCGTATATTTGGTTCCTTTGGCCGCCATATTCCGTATCCTTCCAACTAATCGTACTTGTGATTTTTGTAGGCAATCACCGGCGCTTTACCGGAAAGCAGGGCCACCAGCACATCCCACAGGGCGTCGGCCTGCGGCGGGCATCCGGGGATGAAGTAGTCTATCTTCACCACCTCGTGGCACGGGTAAACGCGATTCAGCAGAAGCGGTATCTCCGGATCGTTCGGGATCTTGTTCAACGGGTTATAAACTCCCGGACTTTTCAGGTAGGCCTCATCGAGGCATTCCTTGAGCGGAATATTATTCCGCATGGAGTTAATGCCACCGGTAATGGCGCACTCTCCGACGGAGATCAAAACATCACAATTCTTCCGGAAGCTCTCCAGCACCTCGACATTGTCCTCGTTGCAGCACCCTCCCTCTACGATGCCGACGGCGCAGCGGCTCTGGAAGTCTTTGAAGTCATTGATTGGCGAGCGGTCAAACTCGACCAGTTCGGCAAGCTTCAAAATCCGGTCATCTATGTCCAGCAGGGACATGTGGCAGCCAAAACAGCCCGACAGACTGACGGTTGCAATGCGCGTTTTGGCCTGCATCTACCTGTCCCCCTTTCCGGGCTCGATATCATCGCCGATAGGCGCCTCGTCGTATCTCCGGAGCCCCACCGGGGTCTCGTACCCCACGCGCTTGCGCACAAGCGCGCCGACGGGACAAACGGAGACCGCCTCGTCGGTAACTTTCAGGTCTGTTTTGGCAAGAGAGTCGCCGTTAACCTGTAACCGCTTCCGAATTCCCCGGCCAATGAACTGGAATACGTTTTTGCTATCCATCGACTGGGATGCCTGCACACAGCGGCCGCACAGGATACAGCGATTATGATCGACATAGACATGCGGATGCGACATGTCGATTTCCCGCTTCGGATACAAAAACTGATACTTTGGAACCGCTATCCCGAAACGATACGCCAGCGCCTGCAACTCGCAAAACCCGCTCTTTTCACAAAACATACAGAAGTGGTTTCCTTCGACAAACAGCATGTCGATGATGTTGCTCCGGTATTCCTCAAGCTCCGGCGTATTGTTCTCGACAACAGCCCCTTCTATAACGGTCTGAACGCACGCCGCCTGAATACGCCCGTTAACCTTGACCGAGCAGACCCGGCAGCTTCCGTGCGGCACAAGATCCCTGTAGGCGCATAGTCGTGGAATGTATATCCCGGCGGCATCAGCCGCTTTCAGAATACTTTGCCCTTTTATGGCTTGTACGGTTACGCCGTCTATCGTAAACGAGATGCGACTCATCTCTTCCTCCGGCCTCTCATTCCATTTTTAAATCAAAACTGCTTCACGCAATTTTGATTTATGCGGCTTCGGCAAAAACGCGGTCTTGTCTTGCCGCTCGAAATGTTTCGTAATTTCAATCCCAAATGAACTTTTCAGTTTTCATCTGGAATCGAAATTATACGTATTTTGACTGCCGTCCGACCCGCAGTTCGGCGTCGATGACCGCCTTGGACAAGTCGAACTCCGGAAGCAGCCCCGGCTTGCGCTCCGCCACAAATCCTCCCGATGCGTCACCGAAAATCTCAAGCGCGCCAAGCACCGGGTTTGGCGCCGCCTGCCCGAGCCCGCAACGGCTCATATTGATGATGAAGTTGGAAAGATCGCGCATTCTGTCGAGATCGGCGGGTTCACCCGTGCCGCTGATAACCTTATGAACCAGGTTCTTAAGCAGTGTCAGACCGACACGGCATGGCGTACAGTGACCGCAGCTCTCGTCGATGAAGAAATCCAGATAGTGTTCCGCGATCTCCAGCTTGTTTCTTGCGCCGTTAAAGATGATGATTGCTCCGCCGGTGGCAAGGTCGTCGTAGCATATCTGGCCATCCAGCCGGACTTGCCCGATCATTTGCCGGCAAGGACCGCCGATCAGGAGGCTGCCTACGTTTTCCGCCTCGGACAGCTCGATCAGCTCCCTGGTCGTGATTCCAAACGGCACCTCATAAACTCCTGGTTTGCGGCAGTCGCCGGAGATGCTCAAAACCTTGGTGCCGGTAGTGTTCGCCGAACCGATAGAGGCAAACCACTTTGCTCCTTCGAGAAGAATCCTTGAGACGCAGCAAAGGGTCTCGACGTTGTTTACGATCGTCGGACGTTTCAAATACCCCTCTTGCGGTGGGAACGGCGGGCGGTTTTTCGGATCACCCCTCAATCCCTCGCAGGAGCTGATAAGAGCGGTCTCCTCGCCGCAAATATACGCCCCGGCGCCCAACTGTATCCGTATATCGAAATTAAACCCTTTCTTTCCGAGTATGCCCCGGCCCAAAAACCCTTGCTTTAATCTTCCTTCGATCTTGCTTTGAAGGTAAGGCATGAGGTATCGGTACTCCGCGCGCAGATAGATAATCCCCGTGTCGCTCCCAACAGCGTATCCGGCGATCGTCATGCCTTCGAGAAGCTGTTCGGCGCACTCGGTCAGAAGAACACGGTCTTTGAAGGTTCCAGGCTCCCCTTCGTCTGCGTTGCAAATGACATAGCGCTTTTCTCCCGGCGTATTTGCGGCAAGTTCCCATTTGAGCGCCGTGGGGAAACCCGCGCCTCCGCGCCCTCGAAGTTTTGACTCCTTGATCTCGCTGATTACGTCGGAGGGAGCAAGCTCAAACGCTTTCAGCAGCGCTTTGCCGGGCTCAAACGGAGCGAAGTGGACCGGACCGCGCATCCGGATATTATTCCTGACCATAGAACGAACCAGAGGATGCTCGTTGTTGCCGTTACCCACCATGGTTACCAGTTGCTGCGGATCGAGATGCCTTCTCAAGTCCCGCACGAGCTGGCGCCCGCGCTCCGGCGTAAGGTGTGTCACAACCACGGAGTTTACAAGCGCGGCGGGAGCCTGGTCGCTCATCCCGATACACGGAGTATCGGTCAGGGTGATGGCGCCGTCAGGCGTGGTCTCGCCCATCGTAATTCCCAGTTCCCGCGCCATGGCTTCCGCCACTTCGCTATACCCCTTCATCCAGTCAACGATATCGCTGCAAAGACGGATAACGACCTTGCCCTGCGGTTTCACCGACAGAAACGAATAGAAAGTAACAAGGCTTTCGACCTCAACCCGCTGCGTGCCGACCGCGCGGGCGATCTCTTCCATGGCTTCGTGCGATACGCAACCAAACCGCTCTTGCACCGCGATAGCGATATCCATCAACCGGGTACGGTCGTTCCCGAACTTATTGCATATATTGGCTGTTATATGTGCCGTTCCCTGTTTCAATCCCGCCTCCCCATGCAGAGTTTTCGCTCCGCCGCATCCCGTTCGGCCTTTATCTTTACCGTTTTATACATGCCTGGCGCTTACCCCGTTTCTGTTATTTTACGGGATCATCCTTCGCTGTGGATGAAAAAAAGCCCCCGGAAGCATTCTGACTCCAGGGGGCTTTTTCATTATTACATGGAGCGGGCGACGAGATTTGAACTCGCGACTTCGACCTTGGCAAGGTCGCACTCTACCGCTGAGTTACGCCCGCATGATAGGGAGCTATTTTAGGCGAAAGCCAAACAGCATGTCAATGTTTGAAGAGTTCTTTCACGAACCTAAAAAAATAGTCCAGACCAGACCAGATGGTCATGACAACCCCGGCGGCAAGAATGTAAAACCCGATTTCGTGAACAGGAAGTTTAAAGGTCGGGTAATGCAGTATGAGCATCGCCACGCTTACGTTTAACAGTACGGTCTTCCATTTCCCCAGCGGCGACGCCGCAATGACTACCCCTTCCGTGGCAGCCAGCCCCCGCAAAGCGGTAACGCCGATTTCACGAGCTACGATGATTACCGCCATCCAGGCCGGAACACGCGCCACGGGAATAAGCATAATCATGGCGGCGCATATGAGCAGCTTGTCGGCGAGAGGATCCATAAGCTTTCCCAAGTCGGTGATCATTCGGTACTTGCGCGCCAGGAAACCGTCGAAGAGATCTGTCACCGCGGCGCACACAAAAATAAAAAACGCCGCGACCGAGCGGTCTCTCGGAATAGATCTTTCGGAATCCGCGATCAGAAGAAACACCACCGCAGGGATAGCCACTATCCTTGCAAGCGTCAGAATATTTGGGAGGTTCAGCCGGGAAGATTCTTTCATTCGGTAGAGGAATACTGGCGATAAAGTGTCAAAACGCGTTTAACGTATTCGCGAGTTTCCTTATAAGGAGGAACGCCGCCGTGTTTCCGTACAGCGTTTGGTCCGGCATTATACGCGGCCACGGCTTTTGTGATATTGCCGTCGAAGGCAACAAGAAGCCCCTTGAGGTACTTGATGCCTCCTTCCACATTTTCGAGCGGATCGAACGGGTCTTTCACGTCCATTTGAACCGAGGTGAAGGGCATGAGTTGCATCATTCCTTGCGCGCCTTTGGAGGAAACAGCGGTCCGGCGGCCATCCGACTCCGCCTTGATGATCGCGTGTACGAGCGCGGGAGACATGCCATGTACTTTACAATAATGCTTAACATATTCGCTCAGCCAGCTATTCCGGTCGTATCCGCCCTTTCTCCCCTGGGTTTTGTATAGCGGAGACGCGGATGGAATTTCTCTCATGTAAAGACGATATTCCTTGTTATGCTTCATATTGGAGAAATGGACAACGCCTTCCGGGTCTTCGTAACGATAGATATCCGCGTTACCAATAACCGGCAAGAAAAGTACGGATATTATGAAAAGGCATCGTAAATAAAACATAACTTGCGTATTTTATTAGAGTCTTTCATATAAGTCAATTTTGAGCATTCCGGGGAGACCATTGACACAAAAAGTTTCGAAATTCCTGGTAATCGGAAGCGGAATCGCAGGCTTAAGCTTTGCCTTGCGGGCCGCCTCCAAAGGATCCGTCACCATCATCGCCAAGAAGGAAGCGTCCGAGTCCAGCACCAATTACGCTCAGGGAGGCATCGCCACCGTATGGAGTGGCGAGGATTCTTTCGAGTCGCATATTGAAGACACGCACATGGCGGGCGCGGGTTTGTGCAGCCCCGAAACGGTCGATATGGTCATACGCGACGCCCCGGCAAAGATCCGGGAATTGATGGACTGGGGAGTGCGGTTTACGCGGCAAACCGGCAAGAAAGAATATGATCTCCACCGTGAAGGCGGGCACTCTACCCGCAGAATATTCCATATAGAGGATTTCACGGGGCGGAAGGTGGAAAAAACATTGCTGGACCGGGTGGCGGAACATCCGAAAATCCGGCTTCTGGAAAACCACGCCGCGATCAACCTCATAACCAGTCAAAAAATCTCCATTGACCGTCGGCACCCGGAGGAAACACTGGGAGCATACGTCCTGGATCAGAAAACCGGAAAAATTCATACTTTCCTTGCCGACGCAACCATACTCGCCACCGGCGGCGCGGGAAAAGTTTATCTGTACACAAGCAACCCGGACGTCGCAACCGGCGACGGTATCGCCATGGCATACCGGATCGGCGCGACAATCGCAAACATGGAATTCGTCCAGTTTCACCCAACATGCCTGTTCCATCCTCACGCCAAGTCGTTCCTTATATCCGAAGCGGTACGCGGAGAAGGAGCGATCCTGATAAACCGTAAGGGAAAACGCTTCATGGAGCAGGCCCACAGAATGAAGGAGCTGGCCCCTCGCGATATCGTCGCCCGCGCGATCGACAAGGAACTCAAACGCAGCGGCGAGGATTGCGTCTTTCTGGATATTCGCCACAAAGGGAAAGCGTTCATCCGAAAAAGCTTTCCCAACATCCACCAGACATGCCTTTCTTTCGGAATCGACATGACGAAAGAGCCGATCCCGGTCGTCCCGGCGGCGCACTACCAGTGCGGAGGAGTGCTCACAAACCTGGATGGGGAAACAAGTATCCCCCGGCTGTTCGCTATCGGAGAATGCGCCTGCACAGGACTTCACGGGGCCAACCGCCTCGCCTCCAACTCGCTGATAGAAGCGCTGGTGTTCTCCGACCGGGCCTTCCGCCGCGCGTCCGAAGCCTACGCCGGAAAACCGCGGCCCAAGATCAACATCCCGAAGTGGAATCCGGGCAAAGCCCAGGAACCCGACGAGGCGGTTGTGGTCACGCAAAACTGGGAAGAGATCCGGCGGGTCATGTGGAACTATGTGGGTATTGTGCGGTCAAGCAAACGGTTGTCGCGCGCGCTGGGCCGGATCGAGATGCTGCACAGGGAAA
>WRHP01000056.1 GCA_009783195.1 Syntrophorhabdaceae bacterium
AGCCAGTCGGCGATTGCGCTTGTCGCGACAGACAGCGCCTCGTCTTTCGGATAGCCGTAAATTCCGCTTGAAACCAACGGAAACGCCACGCTTTCACAACCATGCTCAAGGGCAAGGTCAAGCGCGTTTGTATAGCACGCGCGAAGCAAGGCTTCCTCGCCCTGTTTGCCGTCGCGGTAAACAGGCCCGGCCGTGTGGATGATGTGCTTTGCATGGAGGGCAAAACCTGGTGTGATAACCGCTTTGCCTGTCTGAATCGGAGAGAGAGCGTCGCAGGCCGCCTGAAGCTTTTCCGCGCCGGCCGCGCTGAAAATAGCGCCGCAAACACCGCCTCCCATCCGCAGATCCGTGTTGGCGGCATTGACGATGGCGTCAACACGCATTTTTGTGATGTCGTTACGGATTATATTCAGCGGCATTTTCGCGCCCCCCCTTGTTTTCAGTTTCCACAGGTTAACTCTAAAAACCTTTATCTGAAAAAAGCGGCGGGGAAAAGCCTTCTCGCCTTTCCCCGCCGCTCCAGTTTAGCCTTTTACCGAAAAGCCAGTTTTATATCAAGCCATGTATCATCATCACGCGCGCCACTTTTATGAACCCGGCGATATTCGCGCCCACCACAAAGTTGCCGGGCACGCCAAACTCATCGGCCGCTTCCGAAGTGGTCTTGTAGATGTTGCGCATGATCTGGTGAAGCTTCGCATCGACTTCCGCAAACTCCCAGGCTTCTCTTCCGGCGTTCTGCTGCATCTCGAGCGCCGAGGTGGCAACGCCGCCCGCGTTGGCCGCCTTGGCCGGCCCGAATAGCACGCCCGCATCCAGAAACACCTGGATCGCTTCCGGGGTACTCGGCATATTCGCTCCCTCGCCGACAGCTATGCATCCGTTCTTCACCAACTCTTTGGCATCCTTGCCGGTCAATTCGTTCTGGGTTGCTGAAGGCATCGCTATGTCGCACGGCACGTCCCATATGCTGCCGCCTTCAATGTATCTGGCATGCTTGTGGTAGTCGCAATAATCCTTGATCCGGCGCCGCTCCACTTCCTTGAGCCGCTTGATCGTCCCGAAGTCAAACCCCTTCTCGTCAACCACGTAGCCGCCGCTGTCGCTCATCGCGATGACTTTGCCGCCAAGCTGAACTACTTTCTCCAGCGTGTATATGGCAACATTGCCGGAACCGGATACGACGACCTTCTTTCCATCGAAGCTATTATTCTTCGCTTTGAGCATCTCTTCCACAAAGTAGGTGCATCCGTAGCCGGTGGCCTGGGTGCGGGCAAGGCTTCCGCCGTAGAGCAGACCTTTGCCCGTAAGGACGCCGGCCTCGAACCTGTTCGTAAGCCGCTTGTACTGGCCGAACATATATCCGATCTCGCGCGCCCCAACGCCGATGTCGCCGGCAGGCACGTCGGTATGTTCGCCAATGAGCCGGTGCAGCTCGATCATAAAGCTCTGGCAGAACCGCATCACCTCACTGTCTGATTTGCCCTTGGGATCAAAATCGGAACCGCCTTTGCCGCCGCCGATCGGGAGCCCGGTCAGGGAGTTTTTGAAAATCTGCTCGAATCCGAGGAACTTGATGATCCCAAGATATACGGAAGGATGAAATCTGATCCCGCCTTTATACGGTCCCAAGGCGCTGTTGAACTGCACCCGGATGCCGCGATTGACATGCATCTGCCCCTTGTCGTCCTGCCAGGGAACGCGGAATATTGTCTGCCGCTCCGGCTCGCAAATCCGCTCGATGATCCTGGCTTCCACAAATTCGGGATACTTCACAAGCGCCGGAGCCACGGACTCCAGCACTTCCTTGACAGCCTGGTGAAACTCCGCCTCGCCAGGATTTCGCTTCACCACATCGTTGTAAATAGTTTCCATGCTCCCCGACAACTGCGTAACCATTTTGGCCCTCCTTGACCCGTAAGCAAATTAAGCGGCAACTCCCTCCGCCACATCGATCAATTTACCCTGCTCGCGTAAAGGATCAACGAAAACGCTATCGGCTTCAAACCTCTATGTCGATAGATACGATATCGAGGGCGTCCCCGCCCATGATGTGAATCTCGTTCCCTTTGCATTTTGGACACTCCCAGGCAAAAGCGGCCGACTCGATCACACCACAGGATGGACATTCCACCTGGACCGGCATCTGTTCGATCGACAGCTTTACGCCTTCAGCCAATGTCCCTTTCGACAAATGATCAAACATAAAAGAAAGGTGTTCGTGCTCTACGGCACGGATCACACCCACTTGCAGATAGATAGTCGTGATTCTCTTTGCCTGGTGGCGGGCCGCTTCCGCCAGCGCAACATCGAGAATTTCAGTGGCCAACCCGAGTTCGTGCAATTCCCTCAAATCCTTCTTAATCAAAATTGCTTCATTAAATTATTCGAAGCCGGTACTTTCGCGCAAAACTTATGAAACGGGGCGCTTTGCCGCGCCAAACGACTCTATCCGGTCAAGAAACGCGGGCATTCCTTCTCCTGTCGTAGCCGACAACTCAAAAATTTCGATCTTGGGGTTGGCAACTTTCGCCGCCTGCCGCACGCTTTCCACATTGAACCGGACATACGGTAAAAGATCGGTCTTCGTGATAACCAGTATGTCGGAAGTTTTGAATATCAACGGATACTTTAACGGCTTTTCATCGCCTTCCGTAACGCTTAGCAGGACGATCCGTTTATCCTCGCCAAGCGAAGTCTCCGCCGGGCATACAAGGTTGCCCACGTTTTCCACGATGAGAAGCCGCGTATCCGACAGGTCCATCTGCTCCATAGCGTTTAAAAGCTGTATGGGCTGGATATGGCACGACGACCGGGTGTTGATCTGCCAGACGTTAACCCCGTGGCGTCGAATCCGGTCCGCGTCGATCTCGGTCTCGATATCGCCTTCGATAACAGCCACGTTCCCCTTTCCCTCATACCGGGATAAAAGCGCCTCTATCAACGTGGTCTTCCCCGAGCCGGGAGAGGAGATCATGTTCAGCGCGAAAATTCCCCGCGACGCAAACAACGAGCGGATTGTTTTGGAAATGTCATCGGCGGATTGCTGTATCGACCGCTTGATATCGACTTTCACTTTATCTTTAGCGTCCATACGGGACAGGATACCACACTGCTGATACACTGGCGAAATGGCGATGGACGCGATTGAAATCACCATACGGGGGGTGGTCCAGGGAGTAGGGTTTCGCCCTTTTGTCCACAGGATCGCCGCGGAATCCGGGATCTTTGGGTGGGTGACAAATACTCCCGGAGCCGTTGTTATACGCGCGGAAGGCGCGCCCGGCTCTGTTTCCAGGTTCCGCGCGCTGCTTAAAAAGCAGGCCCCGCCGGCAGCGCGGATAACAAGGATTTGCGCCAAAAAAGTTCCTCCTTCCGGAGCCTCGCGGTTCGAGATCCTCCAAAGTCAAAAGGAAGGAATCGCCCTCTCCACCATCCCCGCGGACATCGCGGCCTGTTCCGCCTGCCTCGATGAATTGTCCGACCCGGGTGACCGCCGGTACGGCTACCCTTTCATCAACTGCACGAACTGCGGTCCCCGCTTTACAATAGTTTCCTCCCTGCCGTATGACAGAGAGCGCACGTCGATGTCCGCCTTTCCCATGTGCCCCGCCTGCCGCAAGGAGTACGAAGATCCGTCGGAGCGCCGGTTTCACGCCGAGCCCAACGCCTGCCCGGTATGCGGGCCCAGGCTGCTACTGCTTTCCGCGAACGGCACACCCGTCGCCACGCCGGACCCGATTGACGCGACGGCATCGGCGCTTGCCGAAGGAAAGATCGTCGCGCTGCGCGGACTCGGTGGTTTTCAACTGGCGGCGGACGCCACAAACGAAGAAGCAATCCGGGAACTGCGCTTAAGGAAAGGACGTGAAGAGAAGCCGTTCGCCGTAATGTTTCCAGACATTGCCGCGACCAGAACTGCCGCTCGTATCTTAAAAGCCGACGAAGCAATTCTTCTTGATCCTTCCGCTCCCATTCTGCTTTGCCCCTCCCTCGCCAATTCTTCTCTGGCGAGGGAGGTCTCGATGAAACTGCCCACGATTGGTGTGTTCCTGCCTTACACCCCGATGCACCGCCTTCTCCTTTCCCGCGCAAGACTGCCGCTGGTGATGACAAGCGGAAACCGGACAGATGAGCCAATCTCCATCGGAAATGAAGAAGCTTTAAATAGGCTTGGCAAGATCGCCGACCTGTTTCTGCTCCACGACAGGGAAGTGCTCCAGCGGTCGGACGACTCTGTCGTGCGCCGCGTCGGAAGCGCCATGTATCCGATCCGGCGGGCACGCGGCTTTGTTCCCGCGCCGGTATCGATGTCCCGCTCCTTTCCTGACGTTGTAGGGCTTGGAGGAGAGCTTAAAGGAACGTTCTGCTTCATCCGTGAAAACGCCGCCTACCTTTCGCAGCACCTGGGCGATCTCGATCTGTCGCTGACGCGCGAGTTCTATGAAAAATCGTTCCGGTTCTTCCGGGAGTTCCTGGACGCAAAACCGGCGGCGGTTTGCCACGACCTGCATCCCGCGTATTTCACAACCTCATTTGCCGCGACCCTAAAAGGAGTGGATCACCTCTTCGCTCTCCAGCATCACAAGGCGCACATATACTCCGTAATGGCCGAAACAGGCTTTTCCGGGAAAGCTGTCGGGGTGGCATTCGACGGCACCGGGTACGGCGAGGACGGCACGATCTGGGGCGGAGAGTTTTTCACGGTCGAAGAAGACGAAGTGACGCGCGCAGGCCATCTGGCCGCATTCCCCCTTCCGGGGGGAGACGCCGCCATAAGGGAGCCGTGGCGTACAGCCCTTTCGCTGCTAAAAGAAACGCTTGGCAGGACGCAAGCGGAGGCAATAGCGCGGGATCGGTTTCCGGATATTCCCGAAGGGGCCGTCTCGCTGCTTCTCGACGCGCTGGACCGGAAAATAAACGTCGTGCCGACATCGAGCGCGGGCCGATTGTTCGACGCCGCGTCCGCAATCGCGGGAGTGTGCGCCAAGGCCAGTTTCGAAGGACAGGCTCCAATGCTTCTGGAAGCGGCCGTTTCCCGCAAATTTGCCGGGCGGTATCCGTTCTCCATCGTTCACGAAAACGGGCTTCTTGCGATAGACTGGAAAGAATTGATCGCAAACCTGGCATTAGACGCAGCAATGGGCAAACCCTTGAAAACTATTGCCCGCCGGTTCCACGACACCCTCGCCGCGGCGATCATCGAAGCGGTTTTACGGCTGGCGGACGGCATCGGCGCCAGGCATGCGATACTTTCCGGAGGCGTTTTCCAAAACGCAACGCTTTTGGGTCTGGTCTTGTCCGGGCTGCGGCGAAAACGGATAATTCCACTGATCCACCGGCAGGTTCCCGCCAACGACGGCGGGATCTCGCTTGGTCAGGCGTATTACGCGGCGCTTCGCGTCGCCAGGAGGTAGTTAAACGATGTGCCTTGCGATTCCGGCTAAAATTCTTTCCTTAAACGGCACTTCCGCGATGATAGATCTTGCTGGCACGCAGCGGGAAGCGTCGGTCATGCTTCTTGAAGACGCCGCCGTAGGCGACTGGATTCTCCTGCACGCCGGATTCGCCATCGAGAAAATCACTGAAGAGGATGCTCAACAAACCCTGGAGCTGCTGCGCAGCATCGCGTGGGAAGATGAAGTACGTTGACGAATTCCGCGATCCGGCCGCCGCGCGCGCCCTGGTCGAAAAGATAAAACGGGACGCAGGCGATACCCCGATGCGATTGATGGAAGTATGCGGCACACACACGGCCTCCATCTCGCGCAACGGGCTTCGTTCCCTGCTTGCCGACGCCGTCTCGCTTGTCTCCGGCCCCGGATGTCCCGTCTGCGTGACCCCCGACGGATACGTGGACGCCGCCATCGAGTTGGGACACAAGCCGGACGTAACGCTTACATCCTTTGGCGACATGCTCCGGGTCCCCGGAAAAAACTCCACGCTCGAAAAAGAGCGGGCCGCCGGGGCTGATGTCCGCATCGTTTACTCCCCGCTCGACGCGGTGGAACTTGCCGCCTCGACGAAGGACCGGCAGATCGTTTTTCTCGGAGTGGGTTTTGAAACCACGGCCCCAACCATCGGCGGCGCTATAAAGGCGGCGTCAGAGCGCGGGTTGCGCAATTTCTCCGTTCTCTCCTCGGTCCGAACCATTCCGGAGGCAATGGCGCTTCTGGCGCAAGATCCCGAAATTCAGATCCAGGGTTTTTTGTGCCCCGGACACGTCTCCGTCATCATCGGAACAACGCCTTACCGGTTTCTCGCCGAAAAATACGGCATTCCATGCGCTATCTGCGGCTTCGAACCGCTCGACATCCTCCTTGGGATCTCCATGCTGCAACGTCAGAGAAAAGATGGAGCCGCCCGCGTGGATAACGCCTATCCAAGAGGCGTCTCGCCGGAGGGAAACCGGAAAGCGCGGGAGATGACAATGGAAATTTTTGAGCCGCGCGACACCGAATGGCGCGGCATCGGCGAAATACGCGGCTCCGGGCTGCGAATCCGCGACCGGTACGCGGAGTTTGACGCCGAAAAAAAACTCGGAGTTTCCGTGGCGTTCTCGCGCGCGTCCACCCCCTGCCGCTGCGGCGACATCCTCAAAGGGAAAATTCTCCCCACCGACTGCCCGCTCTTTGGAAAGACATGCGTGCCGCAGGAGCCGGTCGGCCCCTGCATGGTCAGCACCGAAGGAACCTGCGCGGCATATTACAAATACGGCGGCATCGCCCTATGACAGCGGACAGACCAGCTTCCAAAGACCTGATCCTTTTGTCCCACGGCGAGGGAGGAAAGCGCACCCGCGACCTTATCGAAGGCGTGATCGCCCGGCACTTCGCCAACCCGGTTCTTTCGCCATTTTTAGACTCCGGACTTTTGGGACGAATCGACGGGGAAATCGCCTTTACCGCGGACGGACATGTCGTAACGCCGCCTTTCTTCCCCGGAGGCGACATCGGACGGTTAGCCGTTTGCGGCACGGTAAACGACCTGGCCGTTTGCGGCGCGAAAGGGATCGCGATCTCGTGCGGGCTGGTGCTCGAAGAAGGAACACCTATTGAAACACTCGACCGGGCGCTGGCGTCGATGCGCGCGGCGGCGGACGAGGCGGATGTTCTTGTGGCCTGCGGCGACACAAAGGTGGTTGAAAAAGGAAAAGGCGACGGGATCTTCATCAGCACCGCGGGCGTAGGCGTATTAGTGGACGGGTGGCGTCCGGCTCCCGATGCGGTGCGTCCGGGCGACCGCATAATCCTGACGGGGACTATGGGCGACCACTATGTGGCTGTCCTGATTGCCCGCCAAAAACTTTCCCTGTCCGCTCCCGTCCTCTCGGATATGGCTCCTCTTGGCGACATGATCCTGCCGCTACTGAAACAGTTCGGCATGGCGGTGCGGTTCATGCGCGATCCAACGCGCGGCGGCGTCGGCGTGACGCTCAACGAAATGGCTTCCTCCACAAAAACGCGGTTTGTCCTGAGCGAAGAATTTCTCCCCGTCCGGGAATCAGTGCGCGGCGTGTGCGAGATCCTGGGGTTTGATCCGCTGTACCTTGCAAATGAGGGAAAAGCTTTGCTGATCGTCGCGCCGGAAGCCGCTCAAGACGTTCTTGCCGCCTTGCGCCGACACCCTCTTGGAAAAGAAGCCGCTATCGTGGGCGAAGCCCAGGAAGGAACTCCCGGTGTCCGTATGCAAACTCTGGCGGGAGGGCTGCGCGCGGTGGATTACCCGGCAGGAGACCAGTTACCCAGGATCTGTTAAGTTCGGCAGCTTGCGGCAAGTGGTGAAGATATTTAAAGAGAAGCCTCTGCGCGATATCCGCTGTGAGTACCGGTCAGGCCACCTTTAGTGACGGATCCGGGATTAGTGAGCTACGCGCCAAAGGTATTTCCATGATGCCGAATCATCAGTTTTCTTTAATGTTTTGACACATTTTTCCGAAATGTAATTTGATCACGCAAAACACGCAACTACATTTTCCGGAGGGCTCTTCGATGAAAAGGACAACTTTACTTATCTTCATCGCGCTGGCGTTGGTCGGCGCGGCATGCGGGCCGACTATCTCGGATAAGCCGGTGGTGGTCACACCAACGGTGGATAAGCCGGTGGCGAGTGCGCCGGCGGTGGACACGCCAACGGTGAGTAAGCCGGCAGTGGTTACGCCGGCGGAGGATAAGCCGGTAGTGAGTACGCCAACAGTGAATACGCTGGCCAGTATCAAGGCTAAAGGTGTCCTGGTAGCCGGAGTCCGGGGGACCGCGCCGCCGTTTGGCACGGTAAACCCAAATACGAAAATGAACGAAGGATACGATGTCGATTTCGTT
The DNA here is from genome assembly GCA_009783195.1 of Syntrophorhabdaceae bacterium. Lineage (GTDB taxonomy): Bacteria > Desulfobacterota > Deferrimicrobia > Deferrimicrobiales > Deferrimicrobiaceae > UBA2219. The sequence goes on from WRHP01000056.1 coordinate 8,322, forward strand.
CTCTATCTCGCCAAAAAGCTGGGCGTAAAGGCGGAATTCAGGATCGTAACCGCCGTAAACCGTATCCCCTTGCTTATGGACGGAAGTATCGACATTCTTGCCGCGGCATTGACAATAACCCCAGAAAGAACCCAGCAGATCGACTTCAGCCACGCCTATTTCATGACGGGAAAGAAATTCCTGGCGCCGACGGGAATGTTTAAATCCCTGATAGAGTTCAACGGAAAGAAGGTCGGCACATCAAGAGGCTCGACGTCGGAGCGGGTCATGGTAGCCGTCCTTCCGACAGCCGAGATCGTGCCCTTCGACGACTACCCGAAAGCAGTCGTCGCGTTACAGCAAAAGAAGATTCATGCGGTCGCTACGGACGAAGCAATCCTGGCGGGGCAACTCTACCTGCTTGAAAAAAATCCCGCCACCAGAGGGAAATTCGAGATACCGGATTTACGGGTATCCACAGAACTATACGGTCTCGGAATCCGGAAGGGCGATACGAACTTCCTGGAGTTCGTCAATAAAACGCTGATAGAGATGGAGGAAAGCGGCGAAGCGAAGGCAATCTTCCAGCGCTGGTTCGGTCGCAACTCGGAGTGCCCGATCCGTCGCGGCGGATTTACAATCACGAAAAACGTATCGCCGACAGAGTAAATTTTTCGAAATCATCGACTGAAGGCGACTTCGGCGCATACTTGATCGTCTGCATAGCTTCTTAGCCTGGCATGGGCGGCTTATTTCGCTTCAAGCGGAGCCGCCCATGCGTACGTCTGGAGCATTGACGGTTTGCCAAAAACCGTCATATTTGCGGTTTTACGCAAGGAACGCCGAGGCGGCGTCACCTGATTTCCAGCTTCTGTTTCAGCACGGCTTTCGGTTTTAACCCAGATCGCCGTCAGAGATGGCATTGCCGGTACTCACATCGGACCAGGTTGTTCCAATGGCCGTCATTAGAACTTAATGCCTGATGACGGACCAGGGTTTAACCGACATATTATGATTGATCTTCACTCTCAAGACCGGCTTTATGGACACCGGCCCGGTTTCGCTTTTTTGTCAACACCTATTGCAAACTACCCTTTTATTCGGTAGCTTTAGAGCAGTTTTGGTTTAAATGTTTACGTAGGCGATGCTGCCACAATCCTATTAGTGGTTGACTTACCAATGGATGGCGGCAGCGGCTATTTCATTTTTTTTAGGATATGCAAGCGCTTAAACCCAAAACGCTCTATCGGTTGAAGCGAATCTGAACAAACGCTTTCGGAGTAGATTATGATCCGTTTTGAGCATGTCCATAAATGGTTTGGACAGCTCCATGTGCTAAACGACATATCTCTTCATGTAAAACAGGGAGAAGTCGTCGTTATCTGCGGCCCCTCCGGCTCCGGCAAATCCACCCTTATCCGCACGATAAACAAGCTTGAGCCCATTAACGAGGGAACGCTGATCGTCGATGGAATGAACCTGTTGGACCCAAAAATTGACATCAGTTCTCTGCGCGCGGAAATAGGCTTCGTTTTCCAGCAGTTCAACCTCTACCCTCATCTGACGGTCCTCAAGAACATTACGCTGGCCCCGATCAAGATACGCGGGCTCGAACGCAAGAAGGCCGAGGAGCAGGCAATGTCGCTGCTCGAACGCGTGGGGCTTGCCGAAAAACGCGACGCTTACCCCTCACAGCTATCGGGAGGCCAGCAGCAAAGAGTCGCTATCGCACGCGGACTCGCGATGAAACCCAGGATCATGCTCTTTGACGAACCTACCTC
>WRHP01000057.1 GCA_009783195.1 Syntrophorhabdaceae bacterium
TGGATGCCAAAACCTTCGTGATCGCCGCCGTCAAACTTGTCTTGCCATGATCAACGTGACCAATCGTTCCAATGTTCACGTGAGGCTTCGTACGCTCAAACTTCTGCTTGGCCATGTGCGCTTCTCCTTGGGAATAAAAAGTTCTTAAAATATGTCAATCGATTGTGGAGCCCACGACCAGGATTGAACTGGTGACCTCGTCCTTACCAAGGACGCGCTCTGCCAACTGAGCTACGTGGGCGCTATGAGACGATATGCAACCCCTTAAAAAAATGGAGCGGGCGACGGGAATCGAACCCGCGACCAACAGCTTGGAAGGCTGTGACTCTGCCAACTGAGTTACACCCGCACATTCCATATTCGGTTCATTTGCGCGAACAAAACGAGCATTCAAAAATGGTGGAGGGGGGAGGATTTGAACCTCCGTAGGCGCTGCCAGCAGATTTACAGTCTGCCCCCTTTGGCCACTCGGGTACCCCTCCGCGCAAATAAAAAACTACTTCCCGGTCGTTCCACGTTAGAAAGATCAGCTCCACCTGAAAGCAATTAGAAATACCACGCATAACGGAATAGTGTCAATACTTTAAACACAACAAGCAAAACCGGCACACCGTGAGCGCTCCCCTGCCGGAGCGCGAATTCCCTCGGCCCCGGCCCGGCCGCAAATCAAGAAAGAGGCTGCGGGATGAACACCCGCAACCTCTTGATTTTATGGAGCCGACGAGAGGAATCGAACCTCCAGCCATCTGATTACAAATCAGAAGCTCTACCCTTGAGCTACGTCGGCGTTGTGAATCCCTATAAAACCTTTAAATACTTTTCAGAAAAACATTATCTGACAGGCCGGGCCCGAAAAGTCAACGACTTTCGCCGGGTACGGCCAGCGCAAACGCGAAAATCCCGGCGGCAACCGATACGTTTAGGGAGTCCATGCCGGGGGCCATGCCAATTTGCAGCTTTGCGTCACATTTTTCCAGCGCCAGGCGGCGAATCCCTTTCTCTTCGCTACCCAAAACGACCGCCGTCCGTTTTGCCGGCTCAAATCCCGCAAGATCCGCTCCCGACCTTTCTTGCGCGGCATATACCCAAAAGCCGGATTCCTGGACCCGTTCGATCGCCCGGACAAGATTTTTCACCTGGATAACCGGAACATGAGCCGCCGCTCCGGCCGACGCCCTGAAAACAGCGCCCGTTACCGGGCAGGAGCGATCCGTCGGAATTATTACGCCGTCAAATGAAAACGCCCTGGCGCTCCTTAAAATTGCGCCCAGGTTCTGCGGGTCGGTGACGCCATCGAGCAAAAACACCCTCGAGGTCTCCTTGAGAGCATAAATCCAGTCTTCGATGTCGGCATACCGAAACCCGGCGATCTCCGCCGCTACCCCTCCGCCTTCCCGCTCCCCTGTACGCCGCTCCCACTCCTCCTTTGCGCATGAAAGACAGGGAAGGCCACGCTCTTTCGCCATCCGCTCGATCTTTGCCTTGACTTCGGGCGGCGCCGAAGCGGACAGCAGCACTTTCCGCGCTTCTTGCGTATCGGACCCGAGAAGCTCCTCGACCGGATGCTTCCCGGTTACCCAAATTGCCGTGTCCGCTTTCAAGCGCCACACTCCGCTTTTTTACGCGCGACCATTTTCATTACTTCTTCCGCAAGCCTGGAAAGCTCCACCCGGACTGTTTCGCCGGTTTTACGGTCCCTAAGCTCGCCAAAACCGTCGGCCACGTTTTTCTCGCCAAGCGTAACGCGCACCGGGATTCCGACAAGGTCGGCATCCTTGAACTTGATTCCAGGCCGTTCCTCCCGGTCGTCAAAAAACACCTCCACCCCCCGCGCGTCAAGATCCGCCGCCAGTTTTTCCGCGGCGGCCGCGACATCGGCGTTTTTCACGTTTACCGGAATGATGGTTACTTCAAACGGAGCTATGGAAATCGGCCATATCATGCCGTCGGCGTCGTTATGCTGCTCTATCGCCGCGGCAGCCGTCCGGCCAACGCCTATGCCGTAGCACCCCATTACAACAACTATCTCTTTACCGTCGGCATCCAAAGCTACCGCGCGCAGCTTCTCGCTGTATTTCCTTCCAAGGCGGAATACATGCCCAACCTCTATCCCGCGGGAAACACGCAATTCCGCGCCGCAGCGCGGGCAAGGATCGCCTTCGCGCACCATGCGAAGGTCAGCGTATGTTTCCGGCTCAAAGTCGCGCCCCGGCACAACATCGACCAGATGGGCGTCTTTCTCGTTGGCGCCTGTGGCCCCGGAGACGATGGAGCGCACCGAAAGATCCGCAATCATGCGAACGGACAGCCCTACCGGTCCGGCAAACCCGGAGGGAGTTCCGGTAAGTTCGCGCACTTTCGGCTCTTCCGCCAGCCGAACCCATTCCGCTCCCAGGAAGCCGCGCACTTTGACCTCGTTGATCTCGAAAGCTCCGGACACCAAAACCGCCACGTCCCCTACCGAGGTCTCAAACAGCAGCGTCTTGATAAGCTCATCCGGCCTTATTCCCAGAAAACCTGATACCTCCTCGATAGTCCGCCGCCCCGGAGTTTCGACCTTGCGAAACGGTCCGGCATCTTTAGACCCAACGGTTTTTTCGGCCACAGACGGACATTCCGCCTTTTCCACATTGGCCCCATATGCGCAGGAAACGCAGGAAACTATGGAATCTTCCCCGGAATCGGCGATGACCATGAACTCGTGCGAACTCGACCCGCCTATGTTGCCGGTATCAGCCTCAACCGCGCGGAAATCCAGCCCCATCCGGCGGAATATCCGGCAATAGGCGTCGTACATCTTCTGGTACGACTCCTTTGCTCCCTCCTCGTCCATATCAAACGAGTAGCCGTCCTTCATGAAGAATTCGCGCCCCCTCATAAGACCAAAGCGCGGACGGATCTCGTCGCGGAACTTGTCCTGTATCTGGTAGAGATTTATCGGAAGCTGCCGGTATGACCGGACCTCCCGCCGGACAATGTCCGTTACCACCTCTTCGTGGGTCGGCCCCAGGCAGAACTCCCGGTCGGCCCGGTCCTTGAACCGCAGCAGTTCTTTGCCGTATAAATCCCATCGACCGCTCTCCTGCCAAAGCTCCGCCGGGATCACCGCCGGCATCAACACTTCCTGCGCGCCGGCCCGGTCCATTTCCTCGCGCAGAATCCGCTCCACCTTCCGCAAGACCCTAAGCCCCGCCGGCATATAGGTGTATATACCCGAAGCAACCTTGCGTATGAAACCGCCGCGCAGCATCAGGCGGTGGCTGACAACTTCCGCGTCAGACGGAGTTTCCTTGGTGGTGGGCATAAGATATTGAGTGTAGCGAATCACGATGAACTCCTTTTCCGGCCGGCCAGTCTCCGCGCTACGCGGACGACCTCGGCAACCAGGTCTTCCTCTTTCACTTTACGTACAACCTGACCATTCATGAAAATCAATCCTTCGCCAATGCCTCCGGCTATTCCGACATCGGCTTCACGCGCCTCCCCCGGCCCGTTTACGGCGCAGCCCATCACCGCGACTTTCAGCGGAACGCGCAGGCCGGACAAGCGCCGCTCAACCTCGGAGGCGACTCCGACCACATCAATGGCGGTCCGCCCGCATGTCGGGCAAGAAATGAAGTCCGGCCCCCGGCTGCGCAATCCCAAAGACTTCAGAATCCGCCAGCCCACGCGCACCTCCTCCTCCGGAGGACCGGTGAGCGATACGCGCAGCGTATCGCCTATTCCTTCCGCCAGCAGCGCCCCGATCCCTACGGCGGACTTTACGGTCCCCGACATAAGCGTACCCGCCTCGGTTACGCCTATGTGCAAAGGATAGTCGAACCGGCGGGAAAATAGCCTGCATGCCTTGATCGTCGTAGCGACATCGGAAGCCTTGATGGAAAATTTGAGCGCCTGGAACCTGGCCTTTTCACAAATTTTCAGGGCGCGCGCCGCGCCCGCGACAAGCGCCTCCGGCGTGGGACCGCCGTACCGCTCCAAAAGATCCTTGTCCAAAGAACCGGAATTTACGCCTATACGAACAGGAATACGGTTGGCGCGGGCGGCCTTAAGAACTTCAAGCGTCCTTGCCTCGCCGCCGATATTTCCCGGATTGATCCGAAGGCAAGCCGCCCCGGCGTCCGCGCAGGCGATGGCAAGCCGGTAATCGAAGTGGATGTCGGCTACAACCGGAATGGGCGATTTCGCGGCGAGTTTTTCAAACGCTTTTGCCGCCTCCGCGTCCGGCACGGCCACCCGCGCGATCTCGCACCCTTCGCGGGCCAGCGACCGGATCTGGGCCAGCGTGGCCCGAACATTCCGGGTGTCGGTATTCGTCATGCTCTGAACGGAAACGGGCGCGCCGCCGCCGACCAAAACAAAGCCCACGCGGATACGACGAGTTTTTCTGCGGCTTTCCATAACGGATTACTATAAGCGAGCGCGGGGCGTCCGTCGATTCTCTATTTCGATTCTTCCCACAGCGCGATACGGCATTTGCGCTCTTTAGGCAAACACAGGACAGTCGCCCGTATCATATGCCTTACGCCCCCGGACTGAACGACGCTTCCTTCCGACAACACAATGTACTCTTTTTCGCCGGCAAGCCCGCCGCCAAGAGATTTTTGGGATTGCCGAAACGACACGGAATACCTTCCCGTTATGCCCCGGCACCCATCGAAATACCGGACATAGGGAAGATCTTGTGACGCTTCCTGCTGAATGCGGGCGACCGCCGAGTGGACGCCGGCAATCGCCATCCATTTCGCCGCCACCTCGCGCTCATATCTGTTCTGATTATGCCCAACCGGATACTGAAGCGAGATCACATAGATCCCGACCGCGCTAATTAAAACAAGAAACAGCATCGCCATAACAACGGCGCTTCCACCCGAATTGCTATTCCGGCGAATGTTCGACATCTGCCAATTGCGTCACCAGCGCCGTATGGCGCCAGAGGCCGCCCTCACTTTTCCAGAAACACCAAACGGTAATGGTTTTTAGGTGTTGAATTTCCGGGTCCGGAACAACCCGCCAAAAACGATAATACTTTGTTCCACCAATAGAAACGGAGTCGCCCGCGCCCCCCGGCAGCCTGGATACCGCCGGCATGACACTGCCGTTTTCCTCTACAAACCCTTCGTCCGAAGATGACCGGATCAAATCCCATGGATATTTACATAAAAGATCCATTTTGGATTGCCCCGCTTCCACTGCCATACGCTTTCTTGATGAAATACTCTGGCTCTTCGTGGAAACAGAAGTCATCTGCACCATGAGCAGCAAAAAAAGCCCTATGGTAAGCAGAACCATCGCAACGAGAATCTCCAGCAGAGAAGAACCCTTCTCCCTGAAAGCGTTACCGCGTTTCGGATTCGGGGGCGGGCTGCGGAGCAATTGTTATGGATAACGGCGCCTTCGCAGATCCGCCGAAGCCGTCGGAAACCTCGACCGTAAACGAAATCTTTCCGGTTGTTTCCGGTGGAACCTCCCACCGAATCTTTCCGGTGTTACGGTCAATGGTCATCCCGGCTGGAGCGTCTTTGAGGGCATAAGAAAGGGTGTCTCCGTCAGGATCGGACGCAAGCATCTGGAAAGACGCTGTATTCCCATCGAACTGGAACTGGTCGTGACCCTGGATCGACGGAGGCGAGTTGGTTACTTGCCTGGTAAGGGTAACAGGCCTCCCGGTTGTTTTTCCGTCAGAAGGGGTAAGCACTACTGTAATTTTGTCGTCACGCCGAACCTCCGACGAAACATACTTCCCGGTGCCCGCTGGCTCGCCGTTCCTGCTCCATACTATGCCTACCGTAACGACGTCTCCATCCGCGTCAAACGTCTCAAATTCAATACCAAGAGTGTTTCCGGTGGAGCCATCCCCTCCGACAAACCATACCTTCCGGATCTCCGGAGAAGTATTGCCCGCGACTTCCTCCTCCGGAGAATAAGAATCTTCCTCCGGGCCTTTCGCGGCGTCATTTTCAGCCGCTTGCGGCAACGCGGCCGGGGCTTGGCTTGCGGGAGCGCCGCCGTCATTTTTGGAGCATCCGGCCATGAGAATCAGGATCGCCAAAATTACAAGATAATGACGCACCTTCACCGCCTCAATATTGATACAGAACGGAAATCCTTGACCGCTCATTCGGATTGACCTGATTCTGCGACAAAACCTCGATAGTGTATAAATATGGAACGCTTGGGACAACAACTTCTCCCGCCCCCGAGTTCACAACGCCGCTTTTCAGCAATCCTTCGTCGGCAGCCGAATTGCCCTCTATCGTGTCCGATATTTTCATGTATACCCTGTACACCCCGACGTCAAGCCTCAAATCGTACGAGGCAGGGCTGTTCGGATTGATAGTAAGCGTATTGTCCAGCCCGCTCCAGGCGGTAGTCGGCCTGTTGATTTTGGAGGCAAAACCGGTACTGCTGTTAACAACCATGCTGGTCAGGGGGATCGCGGCAACATTTCCCCGAAGATCCAGCACGTTAAACATTGACTGTATCCCTCCCATGCTGGCTTCGACAGCCGTCCGGAATCGTTTCTGCTGGCCGGACATGAAGCTTGCGCGACTCACCATGAATATCATGGCGGCCGTCGTAAAAAGCCCGATCACGCAGAGGATTAGGACAAACCCAAGAACAAACCCTTTTTCGTTTCGTAATGTTTTCATATTATTGCGCCAAACTCAGCGGTTTTACCGCGAGATTATATAGTTTCCATCGATAGTTTTTCCGCGTGCCCACATTTGCCTGCTTTCCGTGATTCTGTATCCCAAGAGGCGTACTTACGGTCGCCCCGACAAAGACCGTGTTGTCCGGATATGTAAATGAATCATCCCTTTGGCCTTCATGCGTAAGTATGCTCACACGCACCTCCATAAGCTGGGTTCGGATTTGTGCGGCGTTCATGGTGCTAAGCGTATTGGTCCAATCGCCCCAGGTATCTACCAGACGATCATTGTTGATGTCGAGGCCAAACGTCACCTGAATGTCCGCTACGCAATCCAGCAGAGGCAAAAGCGTCATGGTGCCCGCCACATCGTGATTGATTACGCCTTTGACCAACACACCCGTATCCGGAGCGCAGCGTGTCGGAACATCCGCGTTAGATATAAAGTAGTCCGCCCTGTTGAACGGGCGTACCGGCCTGTTCGCGTCCCCGCTGCTTATTCCATACATGATATTCACCGCGTAAGATTCGGACGGCGCATACCCCGTTGGGTCGCCGCTGTACTGGAGATAGGAGCCCGGCATGACAAGCGACCGTCGGTTGCTATCCGTGCTTCCAACCGAAAGGACAATGGACCAATCGGCGGGGCCCATATTTTCTTCCAGGGGTACCCATTGTCTTTTTACTCTAAAATGGTCAAGAAACGTCCATTTCCCCGCTGCCGGCTGAATCCCGACCTTCGAGGATTTGATTGCAAAGTAATCGGACCGGTTCACCGTGAACGTAGCGTTGTCTATGCCGACAATAGCCCTTGGAGCTACCCCGCCGTCGTTCAAGGCCATGAGCACGGCATCCCCGGAGACTATCTCCGTGTACGGGGCAAGGTTGTTCCAGGGCAGCCCAAACCCGATGTCCTCTATGTCTCTGCGGAGCATCTCAAGCCCGATGATTCCTTCAAGGCCAGAGGCGGTGATCTTTGTCTGCGTCTTGTACTGCCTCATCGAGAGAATGAAAAAGCTGACCGCCGAGGCAAATACGATCGAGACGATCGCAATGGAGATCATCAACTCTATAAGCGAGAATCCGTTTTCCCGTTTTATCATTTATCTCCTCACAATCGTGTTGAGGACATGGTTGTACTGGCGCGACCGGTTGCCCACTCTGCCGTCGTTTCGGTTCCAGGTCACAATAACGCCAAGCTCCGTAAGATCACCTTTAACATCGACCGTCCGCCGAATGCTGTAGCTTCTATCCTTCCCGCGGACGCGGCGAAAAACATTGTCCGTCACATTGTTATACTTGGGCGCAAGATCGACATATGGGGTATTTCTCATCCGCAGCATGGTTTCTTCCGCTATGCTAACCGCCTCGTCACGCTGTTCGTTTTTGATGTTCTCGTCGAGCACGATAAGGCCGCCAGCGTTTATGCCCCAGAAGAAAATGAACAAAATCACCATAGAGACCATCACTTCAATAAGCGTCAGTCCTTTGTTATTTTTCCACACAGGTTCCCCCGTTGGCCGCGTTGAATTGTCCCATTTTTACCCGCGTCGGCCCGATGTTGATGCAATCATAGTCAGGTCGCGTCCCGGTGTTTGTGGTTATGATCCGGATGAAACCCAAACCGGTGACAGACGCGACCCCACTATGTTCGAACCGGAATGTATTATCCAGTCCGCCCGGCATCAGGACACCTCTAAGCCTTTCCATATCAATGCGATGCGCAGGCGCCAGCGTTACTCTAACCACCTCTTTGTCTCCGCTCGTTCCGGTAATCTCCAGGATACCGTTTCCGTCGGGAGCGGGAACGGTATCCTCGTATGTCGCGTAGCTATTGCCCAGCATGCGGACAAAGGAAACCCGGCTTCTCTGCATCGCCCTGCCCCTGACGTCCATCAGGTTGGCGAACATCTCCTTGATTTCAGACTCAACCTTGTACTTGTCGCTGGTTTCCCGAAAGCTGCCTACGGCAAAAGCAGCCAGGATGCCGACAATAGCGACCACGATGAGAATCTCAAGCAAGGTAATGCCCTTTTGACTCTCTCTACCCGATTTGCCGCGCATAC
>WRHP01000058.1 GCA_009783195.1 Syntrophorhabdaceae bacterium
GTTTCGCTCCATATAGTAAAGTTTTCGGCGCTGTTCTTGAACGTCAAGTCATCAGGCTTCGCCTCGGATTCAAGAGAGGCGGTTTCTCCTTGTACTTCATCAACAGCAATGCTTGATTGTTCGGAAGAGAGAATCACAAAATACCCTTCAGCCTCTTCGCGTTTGAATAAAAGAGTCTCCATCCTTTCCTTATATAAGTAAAAATCTTTATCTATTGTAGCAATAGGCTCGCCGCAGATCGCATGATCCCTAAACTCTGGTGAGTCAAAATGGGAAAGCATGTATCCCGAGTAATTGTTCAGACCTTCGATATAATCCTGAACACAGAAAGGAAACGGCCTCCATGAACATAACGCAGGATTTTTGACAGGAGTCCAAATATTTTCCATTAATGTAATTGCATGAGACCTTGCTACATTAATTGAATAATGCTTGCCATCTGCCACAACTTTACTTATAGCTATAGTCATTGCTTCTTCATTTATGCTATCTACAAGGCATTCACTCCAATCCCATTTTACAGCGATACCATGCTGGATATGCTCAAGAGGATTAACTCCAACAGGAAGATATTTAGGAATTTTCGGTATTTTAGTTTCTTCAATAAGTAACTCCCCGGCCTCTGTAAATGCTTTTAGTTCACCTTTGAAGCATGCCTCCCCTATGTCGAAAGCGCGAACTCCGTATTCCTCCATGACTTCCTTGCCAGTTATCCATCCCCCAGGCTTCTTTCCTTCGAACATCTTCTTCTCTCCCGATGGAGTATTCCCGAAAGTGTTCCCCCGGAGAGCCCGTTCGGGTACGGCTTTTCGGTTCAAGGGATCAGCTCTACCCTATGGTGGGGGTATGAGCTGCTGTAAAACCTTAACGATACCCGCAAGCGCCTTGTCGCGTTTCCCTACGGCTACCTCCAGTTCGGTTATCTTGGTAGCAAGTTTTTTGTAGGCTGGTACGGCCTACCGTAGCCAGACAAAGGTGCGGATGATCATGCGGCTGACTTCGTCGGCCCGTGAAGATTTGAGTGCACTGGAGAGCATGAGCACTCCGTGTTCCGTGAAGGCATCCGGCGCATAGCGCCTACCGCCCCTACCATCTTTTGAGGTTTCTTTTTGGAACTTCAAGTTTGAGATGCCAAACTGGCATCTCAAAGATTCCCATCCCTCGGCGGATAACTGGAAAACAAAATCCTCAAAACGCGCCTTCCTGTTTGTTTGGCCACTCCCTGCATACCTTGACATACATGGCCATTTGTTCGTTGGCCAAAGATTCCGTCTTTTCGTTGTTCACTTTCGGAAGGTCAATCAGAAACGAAGTTCCGGCACAGAGCTGCTTTTTGCCTGTCGAGAGACAATACTCGTCTTCTCTCGCCTGTTTGCTGGTTCAGAGACGACTGATCCGTCATTTGCTTTCCCCCAAGACAGTCGCGGTTTCCGCCACGCCCGCCGGCGCGAACGGCCGCTCGTGGAACACTGTTACCGCTTTAAGGCTCGGACACATGGCGCAATCGAAACACCTGAGGCATTCCGGGTCCGCCTGCTTTCTATCCGGCCTTATATCGACCGGGCAGATCCTGCGGCATTTCCCGCAACGGGTGCATGTGTCGGGATTCCAGGCAAGCTGAAGAAAACTGGCGCGGTTAAACAGTGAAAGGATCGCCCCCAGCGGGCAAGCCGCGCGGCAGAAGGGGCGCTTGGCCATCGTTGACAATGAGATAAACAATAAAAGAAGCGCAACCTTTACCCAGAACATCGACCCGACAAGCGCCCGCACGCCCGCGTCCATCGCAACCCACGGCAACCCCGCTTCCAGAGTACCGGCGGGGCAAAGCTTCGAGAACCAATGCTCGCCCGTAAAAAATGGAATGGCAAACACCAAAACCACAAGTACCGCGTACCGCAAAAACCTCACCCCGTGGGGAATGGATATTTTCCATGAACGGAATTTGTACAACAGATCCTGCAGCGCGCCGAAGGGACAAAGAGTGCCGCACGTCATGCGGCCAACCAACGCGCCGACAGCCGACAAAATCCCAAAGGTATAGAACGGAACTGACCGTATCACCATAAAATGCTGGATCGTCCCGATAGGACAAGAAAGCACCGCGGCGGGGCATGCGTAGCAGTTAAGAAGCGGAGTGCACCCGTTCTTCAAATACCCTTGATATAAAGTACCGGAAAGAAACCCTTGCGCGTAAGCATTGGACAGGACCACGCCTGCACCTTGAAATATCCGCCGTTTCAGGAATTTCAACAGATTATCCGATCCCTATACACGACAGACAGATCAGGACGGCGTTTTGAAGCGTCTCCATAAACTCTTTCCGGAATATGCCAACGCCAAGCAAACCGGCGGCTAGTATCGCCGCCATGAAAAACGCGAAGCGACGCCTTGCCATGGGTTCATTTCGGGCATTATCCATCGTTATCACCCGCCATACGAGTGGAGCCCGGAAAGCAGCAGGTTGACGCCAAGGTAACAAAAGAGAGTCGCGGCGAATCCGACGATTGAAAGGATCGCGGCGCGCTTGCCATGCCAGCCCCTCGTAATCCTCGCGTGCAGGTACACGGCATATACGATCCACACAATCAGCGACCAGGTTTCTTTCGGGTCCCAGGACCAGTAAGTGCCCCAGGCATAATTCGCCCACGCCGCGCCTGTAATGATTCCGGCGGTAAGAAACGGAAACCCGCAAATGATCGCGCGATAGACAAGATCGTCGAGTACCCGGCTGGGCGGCATCCGCTCCGCCACTCCCCGAGAGCCGCCCGCCTTCTCACAACGGCTCTTGAGCAGATACATGACGGCGGCGCCGGCGGATACGGCAAAAGCCGCATACCCCAAAAAGCAAGTGATGACATGCGCATGCAGCCAGTACGACTGGAGCGCCGGAACCAGCGGCTTGATCGTGTCGTCGTTTGTAATGGCGAACACCATCGTGAAAAACGCAACAGGCATGATGAATACGCCAAAGGCGCGGCTATCGTATTTCTTTTCGACTGCCAGGTACGACAAATTTACCGCCCATGCGAAGAAAACAAGCGACTCATACAGATTCGTCACCGGAATCCGGCCAATGCCCATCTGGTATGACTCGTACCACCGCACCCCCAGCGCGGCCGTGGAAACAACCGCCGCCATGACACAGCTCCAGGAGCCGTAACAGGATATCCGCTCGTTCCCGGCGTACAGAGCTACCAGATAGAAGGCGGAGGCAACGCCAAACAGGATAGTGGTGAGGTTGAACAGTATAACGTTGCTCATTTACCCGCTTCCTTTACTCCGGTCCGTATTTTCTCAAACGCCTTCTCGAAAGCCAGACGGTTGCGGTTTGCGTCGCCCGCGAGAATCGCCTCGAGCCGTCCGTCCGCCCGCCTGGACAGGCGAAGCCAAACGCGCCTGTGAGACATGAAAAACGCCATCATGATTCCAAGAACCATGAGGACGCACCCAACCCAGACAACATTGACGCCAGGATCTTTTGCGACCTGAAGCCCCGTGTACATTCGCGGCGCAATGCCGGCGAAAGAGAACTGCCGGGAACTCCCCTCCGCTTCAATCGACACCGGCCTTCCTTCGGGAAGCCAGTAAGAGGACGCCAACTTTCCGTTTTTCTCAAAAACAACCTGAAGCGCCGGGTATTTCCCTTCAAAATCCTCGATATAATCCACAACCCGAATAAAACCATAGCCGGGCAGCGCAACGGAATGGTTTGGCGGAAGCACCAGCGTTTCCGAGGAGGAACTTTCCGCTACGCGCGTCTCGATACGAGCCACCACTCCCCTTACCTCTCCATAGCTTGCCTGGTAAAACCAGATGCCTTTGTACCGGAGCGGGTCGTTAACAATGACGTTTTTCTTGCGGAATACCTCTTGCTCCCCCTCAAGCACGCTCAAGTCGGATATGTACGCCTTCGGCTGCCTGGTCGGGTAGGTTTCGACGGTGAAGCTGTTGCACCGAATAGAGAAGCCAAGTTCCCGCATCCGGCTTCCGCCACGGATGGCAACCGACGAAACCGATTCCATCTCCGGAATATTGACATATCCTTTAAACCCTGCCGCGTTCCCGATAATAGCCCCAAGGAAGATTACGACGATGGACAAGTGGGTCACATATACGCCGAATCTTGAAGAAACACCGGCTTCGGCGTACATGTGGACATCGTCTCCTTCATGCGTAACCAAAGGTTTTGCGAAAAGAGACGTCATGGCGTCCGCATAGCGTGAAGCGACGGACGGATCGCTGTTTTTTACCACCCAGCGCCCCATGAGAGGCAGCGACTCCGCAAACCCGTCATCCAGCTTCGCGCGAGGATTTCTCACCACTTTCAACATCTTTGGAAAGCGATCTATGGTGCAGCAAACAAGATTGACCGTAAAAAGCGCAAGCAGCGCGAGAAACCACCTTGAATGATACATATCGAACAGATTAACCCGATCCATTATGGCGAAGGCCCAGTCTTCATAGATCTCGCGGTATTTTTCAAGCGGCAGGTTCTGCTCGACAAGCGTGCCCAAAATCGACGCCGCCGCCAAAGCTATCAGCGTAAATACGGCAAGCTTCACGGATGTAAGCAGGCTCCACAAGCGGTCCGCCGGCGCGGGGCTTGCGTCGGCTTTCGTTGCTTCAGGCGACTTTCTCAACAGCAGGCACCTCTCCTTTCGTCAAGCTACAGGGACAGGTTACATCGCGCGCAACGCTTGGCCTCTTCGAGAGCGCACTCCCGCGTAAATCCTTTTTCCACCTCTTTGAAATTCCCACGGCGAGATTCGATGGGGAGCCGCGCACTGGTCCTTCGGACTCTCCATTCGGGTCTGTCCGGCTCATGCGATTCACGCCGCCGACGATAATTATCCTTGAACTTCGCCGCGTAATCGTCTTTGACGCATAATCGGGAAAAAACGCTTAATGCCGCGGCGCGTCCGGAAGCGGAAGCTTCAACCACCGTGCGCGGCCCGGACGCGCAATCTCCGAATACGTAGAATTTTATCCTATCGCCTATGCCTTTCAAGCGTAACCCATAGACGTGATTACCCCGGTCAACAACGCTTTTTTCCATCACCGGCGGAAGAAACTCAAGGCTTGCTTCGTTTCCAATGGCGCTGATTACGAAATCCGCCCGAATGCCAAACTCTGTTCCGGAAACAGTCGCGGGCAAGATCTCTTTCCCCGGACCCCGCTCTACCTGAGCTACTCGCAAAACCTCGCAACCCAACACGCGCCCCTCTTTCTGAATAAACCGCTTCACCGCCGTGGAGTAAAAAAGCTTCGCCCCTTCGGCGACCGCATCCTCGACATCCCGAAACTGGGCTGGCATCTCCTCTTTGGACTCAACGCAGGCGATCGAAACCTCTGGCGCGCCAAGCCTCAATGCCGTTCGAGCCGCGTCAACAGCCACGTCGCCACCGCCTATTACAAGCACCGGGCCCGTCAAACCGGCCGGATGCCCACGCCGGACATTTTCCAGAAACGGCCTTGCGTCGAAAAAACCCTGGTCTTTTGTGCCGCATCCGTCAATTTTGACAGCGACAGGAACCCCGGCGGCAATCAGGACAGCGTCATATCCGTCCTTTTCCAGATCACGGATCGAAATGTCTTTTCCTATCTCAACGCCGCCGCGAAAACTGACGCCGCGGGCGAATACGCGATCAATGTCGTTTCGAAGCGCCTCCATCGGAAATCGATACTCCGGAACTCCGTAGCGCAACATGCCGCCAGGCTCTTCCTTTGAATCGAATACAACCACACGGCAACCCAACCGGGCCAGCGTATCGGCGGCGGACAACCCGGCCGGACCGGCGCCAACCACCGCCACTCGCAACCCTTTCGGCATTTCACTTCCACTATGCGGAAGAATTTCGGAAGCGTACCCTTGGTCCGCGGCATACCTCTTTAAGTCCATAATGGCAATGGGCGCGCAAAATTCATTCCGGACACATTCACGCTCGCACGGACGGGTACAACCTCTGCCGCAGAAAGCCGCAAACGGCAGCCGATCGTGTACAAGCGCCAATGCCTCAAGCGGCCGGTCCTCGCGGACCAGGGCGATATAATCCGCCACACGCAACCCCGCCGGGCAGGCGCTTTCACAAGGCGTGGCGGCTTCCCGCACCCCGCCGCGCTTTGCGTCCAGCCATGCCAGCCACCACACCAGGCCAAACGCGCAAACAAGAGCCAGATGGCCGGCATTGACGCCCCTCCATAGATTCAGCACAAGCCCAATGGTTAGCGGGATCAGGAAAACCCAAAAAAAACCGCTTATATATCGTTCCGAATAGAGATGGCCAAGCCCTGGATATACCAACGACATAAGCCCCGCATTACGGCGAACCCGCTCTCGGCGGATCTCCCAAAGCAGGCGGTCGCGTTGGTCAAGACGCCCCGAACAGCCCTCACAACGCTTCTCCTTGCCCTTTTGCTCCACTTCACAAAGGACGCAATCTTTGTATCCGAAACGAAGGAGGTTTTCTGGCTTGATAAAATCCATAACCTTTATATTCTGGCGGCCCCGAGGCAAAAAAAGCAACCCGCGCTACACACCCCCTTAAGCGCTTGCCAGACAGTTCAGGCAATACCGGATTGCGCAACACTTGATCGCGCAACCTGGAATCTTTCGGACAAAAGCAAAGAAGCCGGGAGCAAGGAATCATCCGAGCGGCTCGGTTTGCTTGAGTAAGCGGCCTCTCCGGCAGGAGACGCCTTTTCTGTTTAGCCGCGAAACCATGAACGGCAGGCAAGCGTGCCCAAAGGAGAGTGCCGCAAGCGAAAGAAACCGCCCATGCCAACACCGGTTGCATTCAAAAGACTTTATTGCGCGTTGTCGTTTTTCAATAGCTCCTTGAGTTTCCGGTAATCAGTCTTGCCGCTGCCCAAAAGAGGTATCGCCTCCACACGCATGACGCGACGGATTGAGTATATGGCCGAGAGACCGGCAACACGCAAGGCGGCGTTGGCTTCCCTGGCGGAAAGCATCATGGGGGTAAATAGTACAATCTCGGCGCCTTCCTCTTCAGAAGTGGCTTCCACCGCCAAAGGAGGACCTTCGCCCGGAGTATCCTCGCGGTTTGAACAATGGGAAAGCAATGTTTCCTCTATCTGAGGAAGCGAAATCATCTCTCCGCCTATCTTGACAAAGCGCTTGAGACGACCCTGGAAGAAAAGACGCCCTGTCGCATCCTGTCTTATCAGATCGCCGGTTCGATACCATGTCTTGTTTTCGAATTCCACAAAAGGAGACGGAGCATTACCGAGATAACCGCCGAAGATGTTGGGACCG
The DNA here is from genome assembly GCA_009783195.1 of Syntrophorhabdaceae bacterium. Lineage (GTDB taxonomy): Bacteria > Desulfobacterota > Deferrimicrobia > Deferrimicrobiales > Deferrimicrobiaceae > UBA2219. The sequence goes on from WRHP01000058.1 coordinate 7,274, forward strand.
CGCACCAGCATCATACCGGTCTCGTCCGTTACGGCACGGCCAAGAATGCGCCCATCTTCCTCACGAACCACAACGGTCTCCACTGAAGCCAAAGCGTGACCGATACTGCCAGGCACTATACTTTCCGGACGGTTCACGGAAACAGCCGGAGAGCATTCGGTGATGCCATATCCTTCGCAAAGAACAGCATCCGGGCATAGGCTTACAAAAGCGCGGTATACGCGATCCGGACACTTTTCCGCGCCGACAAAGGCAAAGCGCAAAGAAGCAAGATCTTTTGTGCCGCGCGCGCGTTCAAGAATGGCTTCCATGAAAGTGGGAGGCGCGGCCAAAAGCGAAAGCTTGAAATCCCGCACCATGGCAACGAGCGGGCCGGACTCTGTGGGATTGGGGTAATAAGCCGCGCGCAAACCAAAAGAGAGCGGCAGAACAATATCCACCAGGAGCCCAAAGGAGTGGAAAGGAGGAAGCATGGCAAGCACCGTATTTATGCTCTTCAGCCTCAAGGCTTCAATAGCATCTCTGGCGTTTGTCACAAGGTTGGTATGAGTGAGAGGCACAGCTTTGGGTAAAGCTTCCGAACCGGATGTGAACAGCACCGCCGCCACTTCTGGAACAGGATAGCCGGCAAAAGAGCGCAGAAAGCGGGCTTTCAACACGCCGCCGATCTTTTGCGCAAGGCCAATGGATTTTGCCATCTTTTCCAGAGGCAGCCACTCCACAGGAATGTTTTCCGGAACAAAACCCTGTTGTCCCAGCCGTTCGAGCAACGCGGAAGCGGTAAGCACATGACGGATACCGGAGATAGCCACGCAATGACGCACGTTGGTCTCCCCAACCGTCCAGTTCAGGAATACAGGCACTTTGCCCGCCAGGAGAGAAGCCAGCCACACAACTACCACAGCCGGAATGGAAGGAAGCATTATTCCGATCCGCTCCCCAGGCAGCGAGCGGAGTTTCCTCGAAAGCACAAGGGCGCCGATCAAAATATCGCGTCGTGTACGCAGAGAAGCCCGCTCGGCGCAAAGCGGTTCGGACGGCGCTTCCAGAACCAGGGCGATAAAAGCGTCCGGAATGGTGGCCGATCCTGTGGGAAAAACAAAGTTCTCGCTGGATGGAGGAGTAAACCAGCCTTCCGGCACGCCGCCTTCCGGCTCCTCGCCGCCAAAGTTGCCGGAAGCGGCCATGAGGCAATCTTTCACGGTAATCAAAGATTCGAGGCTGGAAACAGGAATACCCTGCACCGACTCAAGACCGAGGCTAAGTTCCATAAGCCCCAGGCTGTCTATAGCAAGATCGGCGGAGAGGCTCATCCCGTCGTCAATGGGATGATCCGGCGGAAGCTTGGCGGCTTCGCGCACAGCTTCATATACGGCTTTGCGCACATTGGGAGAAATGGAAATTTCCAGTTGCGCCGCGCCACGCTTTGAAAATTCGTCAA
>WRHP01000059.1 GCA_009783195.1 Syntrophorhabdaceae bacterium
TATGGAGAAGGTTTCGCTGTCAGAGAACGGCTGGATGGGCGCTCGCGCCGGGGTGCGTGGCAAGACTTTTTGGGCGAACCCGTCGAGGTTTTCCCGGTGAAGATGAATAGGAACATCGTGGCGGGCGCAGCAGGCGGCGGCGTGGTGGTTTACGTGATCGCTGTGCAGGTGTGACACAAGAACCGCGTCTAAGTCTTCCCATCCGCATCCCGCGTCTGTAAGCGCCGCGGATAGCCCGCGCTGGGACTGAAGGCCGGCGTCGACCAGCAGGATCGTCCCGGCGTGCGAGATGAGAGTGAGGTTCCCCGAAGAGCCACTTCGGAGGGGGGTGACGTGAAAATGCAAAGGTTTACGCTTCCTCCTGGCGGTTGGACCCTGTATTAAATCGCGGGCAATTACACAATTATAGCAGAAGGTTGAAAGAAGGCGGGATGGGACGGTTGTTTTTCTTCCCGCAAACGGTATATTTCCGGGTAGTATTATAGGGTTTATTGTTTAAAGCTTGTTTAAGGAGAAAAGCAAGGTGAAGCTTCCAGAATTAAACATAGGCAAATTCAAAGTAAAGGTTCCTATTGTCCAGGGAGGAATGTCTGTCCGCGTTTCCATGGCGTCGCTTGCCGCGGCGGTTGCGGAGTGCGGAGGCATTGGAACTATCGGCGGGTCGGGAATCCCGATCGAGCAGCTAAAAGAAGAAATCCGCAAAGCGAAACAGATGACCAGCGGCGTAATCGCCGTAAACATAATGTTTGCTGTTAAGCAGTTTACAGAAGCTGTCAAAGCGTCTATCGAGGCGGGCGTCGATATGATCGTCACCGGCGCCGGGTTCTCGCGCGACATCTTCAAAGTCGGCAAAGACTATGGCGTTCCTATTGTGTCCATCGTTTCTTCTCCTGAATTCGGTAAGTTAGCGGAAAAACTCGGAGCGGCGGCGGTCGTGGTAGAGGCGAAGGAAGCCGGCGGACACCTTGGCACGGATAGACCGTTGCGTGAGCTGTTTCCCGATGTGCGTAAGGTAGTTAAGAAGATTCCTTTGATTGCGGCGGGCGGGATCACCGATGGGATCGAGATTGCGGAGATGATCAGCAAGTTCGGCGCGGACGCGGTGCAAATGGCGACGCGATTTGTACTTACCAAGGAATGTGATGTGGCGGAAGGGTTTAAGCGAGCCTACCTGAACGCGCGCGAAGAAGACGTAATGGTGATCGATTCCCCGGTCGGAATGCCGGGGAGAGCGATCTGGAACAGTTTTCTGAAGAAGTATTATGACAAAGAGCAAGTATATGACGGCAAATGCCGCGAAGGATGTCTCAAGAGCTGTAATAAAAACTACTGCATCATCAATCGCCTTATGATGTCGCGCGACGGCGATACGGATGAAGGGCTGGTCTTCTCTGGGGAAAATGTTTGGAAAATTAAGGATGTTCCCTCGGTGAAGGAGTTGTTTGATCGTCTTGTCGAGGAAGCGGAGTCTGTATATACGTGCGATCCTTCTTTGGTTAAAGCCTGACGCGCCTGTCTGTAAATCATTGGTTTTTAAAATTATTTTGCCTGCCGAAATTCTTGTTTCGGCAGGTTTTCATTTTGTTTTTCGGAGGAATTTCCGTTGATGCTTGTTTAATGCTTTGAATGAGCTTCATAGAGATAATTTTATAATACTTACTTGACTTTTTTAAAATGAGGTGCGAGAATCCCGCACATGTAAATCATGTTGATAGGGGGAGTTTATGGATAGAAAGTTTCTCTTAGAACTGACGGCTGATATTGTTTCCGCGCACGTGTCGGTAAATGAAATGGGGTCTGATAAACTTCTGGAGGAAGTGCAGTCGGTTTTCCGGATGTTGGAAAATCTTTCGGGTGCCGAGGAAACTGAAGTCGAAGCTACCGGGCAAGAGATTAAGCCGGCTATTCCGGTAAACAAGGCGTTTGGAACGGATAAAGTTTATTGCCTTGTCTGCGGCAAAGCATTTACCACTTTGAAAAAGCATATTGCTATAAGTCACCAGATGACCCCGAAAGATTATCGTAAAATGTTTGGAATTCCTTCAAAAACTCCGTTGGTCGCGCGTAAGTATTCCGAGGCGAAGAAAAGAATAGCTCAGGAAAAAGGGCTTGCCGAGAAACTGGCGGAAGGGCGTAGAAAGAGAGCACAGGCTAAAGGTTAAAAATATTTTTCAGCAAAAATAGATAAAAGGCCTGTACGGAGCAAGTAACCGTACAGGCCTTTTATTGTTTACGAAGGTATTATTTTTGTTCATGCGCCGCAATGTTAGGCGAAATAAAGTTTTCTTCCACAATTAAACTTTATAGGAGACAGCGGCATATCCCGCGATACCAAAGATTTCGAAAAACTACACGAAATGGAGTGATTTAGTGAAATATCACAGAAGGTCCCGTTTGCTATTTATTAAAAATACATGACGAACACAACATGCTGTCCGATATTATTTGGGCGATGATTGCCGAAGGGAAAATAGGCGCTTCCGTAGTTTGCGGATCAAAAAAGCGGTTTTGAGGGATTACATAACGGTTTTTTTGGAGGAATGTTGATCGGGAGGCAGCCGAGCGGCGGTTTTGGCTGATTTTTTGTCGTGAGCAACCATTCATAGTGGCTCCTCCCGCTTCTGTTTTCAATGGATTATTTCGTTCAAGGCAGCTTAGTCGCGGCGGTGGTGGCGCTGGCCAGCGCCGTGTATCTGCGTGTATTTGCAAATAAAGATAAGGAAGCCAGGGCGTTTTCGGATCTTTCCCTTGTCATTTTTTTGTGGTGTTTTCCGGAATACCTTTGGAAAAGCCTTCCCTCCGACTTCTGGCACAAGATAAGTCTTGCCGGCGCGATGTTCTTGCCGCCGTTTGCTGTTCGCTACTGCGGCGCCGCGGTGCGAACCCGTTTTCGCTGGTTCCAGTCGATTTTCGTTTTTGGCGTATGGGGAAGCGCGGGATTTGTGTTGATGCTCTTCTACAATCTGTTTCCCTCTTTGTTCTGGTGGAATACGGCGGCGCTTTTATACGCCTATCCGTACCTTGGAATCGGCATGTTCCTGATCATGCGCCACGGATTCCGTGACGCCACAACCTCCGTGGAACGAAAGAAATACCAGTTTTTGGCTGTGGGCGGGGGAGTCGTGTGCGCTGTGGCGCCGCTTAATTTTTTATCGGGCACAAGCGTTTATCTTCCCCCGGTGGCGTCGTTTGTGGTGCTTGTCTTTTTCTATTTCATGGCGACCGGCATTCTTCATCTGCATTTTTTTGAGCTGCCAGACATTGTCGGGCGCGGGATTGTCCTGGTTATACAGGTTTTTGCTTTTGCCGTTGCCTTCGGAGTTCTGGAAGTTATCTCCGGTCGCAAGTTCTGGTTCCCGCTTGCGGGTGTGCTCCTGGTCTCAATCTTTTTGCTGACGTTCTACCCGTATCTGATGCACAAGCTTGGAGCCATTTCCTCGGATATCCTCGTGCGTCGTTCCCGGAAAGTGCAGTCGGTTTTGTCGGGATTTGCGCGGAAGCTTTCGGAGTCGCAGTCTCTTCAGGAGATCGCCCGGTATGTGGAAGAGGCGCTGTCCCAGGTTCCTTTTGTTGAAAAGGCGTCGCTTTGGATTCACCCGGAGAGAGGAACCGACGAAGGATTCGGATCGCTGCCGGTCCGACCGGAGGAATATCTGCGAGCATATTCCCGCTTCTCGGCTCGCCACCCGGCGCTGCGCATGATGGAGCACGGCGGGTCCAGAGCTTCCGACGTTGCGATTTGGGACGACTCTTTCAAGGCGTCAACCCCGATCTTTCTTCGAGGACATGTAGTTGCGATTGTCCTTTTTGACTGGAAAGAGAAGCCGCCTTCATTTCGGGAGATGGAGCTTTTATTTCCGTTTCTGGACGGTATCGGTCTTGCGGTGGAAAACCTGCGGCAGCAGCAGCGGATTCAGCGCCGGGAGCACTTTGCGACGATCGGGGAACTTGCGGCGGGGCTTGCGCACGAGGTTAGAACTCCGGTGGGCGCCATAAAGGGCGCGGCGCAGTTTTTGAGCCGCGAGGCGAAGGAAGAAGACCGGGAATTCCTGAACATCATTATCGAGGATGCGGATCGGCTAAACAGCGTGGTCACCGAGTTTCTTGAATATGCCCGCCCTTCCGGCAGCAGGAAGCCTCGGGTGTTTTTTCTTCGGGAGCCTGTTGAGCGCGCGCTTGCGCGTCTTTTACGGGAAAGGTCTTCCTCGATGGAAGGCATACGCAGACACGTGCGGGTTGAAGAGCCTGCGCCGCGGGTTAATGCGGATTCGGCGGAGATCGAGCGGGTGGTTTACAATCTTCTTACAAACGCTGTCGAAGCGATGCCAGAGGGAGGCGACTTGACGATCCGTGTGGCTTCTGAAGGCGGGAGCGCGCGGGTTGTCGTGGAAGATACCGGCCTTGGGATTTCCGAATCGGATCTGCCGCAACTGTTCCGTCCGTTTTTTACGACGCGGGAGCGCGGTGTGGGAATGGGGTTGGCGATCTGTCGGCGGATTGCGGAGGAGAACGGCGGCTCTATTTCTGTGGAAAGCAGCCCCGGCAAAGGAAGCCGGTTCACAATAAAGTTGCCGGAGGCGTGAGGCGGGCATGAAGGGATGCATCCTGGTTGCTGAGGACGACCGGAACCTGCGGCGGATCTTGCGGGCTATGCTGACGCGGGAAGGGTACGAGGTGTCTGAAGTGGCGGACGGCGCCGCCGCCGTCGCGTTTCTTGCTTCTCACACGGTGGACGCGCTGGTGACGGATATCCGCATGCCGAGGATGGACGGGTTGGAGCTTTTCCGCCATTGCAGGGAGCGGCACCACGCTCTTCCCGTGATTCTGGTCACGGCGTACGGGCGCATAGAAGACGCGGTGGAGGCTATGCGCGCGGGTGCCTTCGACTATATTCTCAAGCCTTTTGATGAAGCGGAGCTGTTGCGCGTGGTAAGCAACGCTGTTGCGTCTTCGCGTGTTTTCGAGCAGGAAGGGGCAAGCGCTCCGGCGGAGGAATGGTTCGGCATGGTGGGCAAATCTCCCGCCTGGATCGAGACGCGGAAGGTAATCGAGAAGGCCGCGGCGTCTCCGTTTTCCGTGCTTATCACCGGCGAGACGGGGACTGGCAAGGAACTTGTTGCCCGTGCGGTCCACCGTATCAGCGCGCGCCGCGACGGACCGTTTCTCAAAATCAACGGGGCCGCGATTCCTCCGACGCTTTGGGAAGCGGAGATTTTCGGTTACGAGAAGGGCGCGTTTACCGGCGCGGTTCAGTCCAAGCCCGGCCGGTTCGAACTGGCCAACGGCGGAACCTTTTTTCTCGACGAAGTGGGAGAGGTGCCGCACGACGCGCAGGCAAAGCTGCTGCGCGTTCTTGAGGACCGGGAGTTCGAGCGGGTGGGCGGCGTCAAGACGTTTTCTTCGGATGTGCGCCTTATCTGCGCCTCGAACCGCGATCTTAAGCGCGAGGTTTCGCAGAGCAGGTTTCGGGAGGATCTTTATTACCGCATCAACGGGATACCGATCCATCTTCCGCCGTTGCGGGAGCGCATGGAGGATCTTGTTCCCCTGTCCGAGTTTTTCCTCGACCGGAACTGCCGCGAACTTGGCAAGGAGCGCAAGAGAATCGCTCCGGGGGTTTTGGAGGCATTGGAAGGATACCATTGGCCCGGAAACATCCGTGAGCTTGAAAATGCCATCGCGCGCGCCGTTGCGCTCTCCGAAGGAGAGGAAATTTCGCAGGCCGACCTATGCTTTGGGCTGGCGGACCCGGATGTTCAGCACATTCCCGTTACGCCGGAAGAGGAGCGGTTCCATGACTCGGTCAGGGAGCACAAGCGCGCGGTCCTGCGTCGGGCGATCGCAAAGGCCGGCGGGAACAAGACGCGGGCCGCGGAGATCCTTGGGTTGTCTCCCACTTACCTGTTCCGGTTGATCCGGGTTCTTGGTATCAGGCTCATCGGCGGGTCGTGAAGAGAGCCGGAACAACTGGGCGGCTTATTTTCGTCCGCGACAATCCCTTTACTGTTGAAAATCGACGTTCGCGGTGAACGTTGGGCTCGGCTCCAACTCGAATTTTATAATCTCGGCGTAATTATTTTTCGTGGGCTACCGCCTTGGTCAGTATCCAAATTAAGCGTTTTAAACGCGGTTTGGCGTCAGACGTTGTCGCGGGAGAGGTCGGCTTCTTTGCCTCTGGTCAGAGCGAGGAGTTCGTCGAAGGTGCTTGAGAACATGTTGTTTGTTTCCCCCGCGGCGGGATAGATGATGTCGAACCTGCGAAGCGACTGGTCGAGGTAGACCGGAAGACCCGAAGGCAGTGATACCGGAGAGACCGCGCCTACGGCGAATCCCGTATGCGCCGTGACATCTTCAGGGCCGGCAAGGCGGATCTTTTTGCCGTGTCCCAGCGCGCGCGCTTTTTTCATATCCACCCGGCGGTCGCCGGATATGGCCACGACAAAAGGGGAGTTGTCCGCCATGAACATGATTGTTTTTACAATCTGGCCGACCTCAACATTCAGGCGCATTGCCGCAAGCTCCGAATTGTGGGTTGATTCCGAAAACCGGTGAATTTCTTTGCGGATACCCGCCGCCTCAAAGAATTCCCGAACTTTTTTTTCTCCGTCCATAGCAACGACCTCAAATATAATTTGTGAAAGGATACTACACCAGGCAAGCGGTTACTGATTCTGAAAATGAAAATCCCCCCTGGCGAAGGAGGGGGCGCCAAGAGGGATTCTCCAGGGTGTCCGCGTCTCTATTTGGGTAGTTACGCGGGCCGGCTTCCTGGGGGGGGAAGCCGAAGATCAGTTAATATGCTTTTCGGTAATAATAACGAGAAACTTTAGCAAATTCTGGCTGGGTTTAAAAAAACTTGAATCGCCGCCGTTTTTGCCCATGACGTGGGATTTGCGGGCTGTAAAAACGTAAAAGTTTTGAATGGTTATACTGTTAGCCCGGTCGGTGGGGGCGATATTTGTGCCGCATGGACTACGATTGCGAACCAGTTGCTAACCACTATTTGTAACCATGCAATACAAAAAACGTAAATCGTTCAATCAGGAAAATGTTAATTATTCGTCCCTGCTAACCTTCCGACAATCTCATTTCCAATGCTGTTATGGTTTTGCAAAACTACCCATTCGTCTGGAATGGAATTGCATTCCAGATTGGCCGAAGAATGGTTGTCAACAGACGCATCGAGTCATCTGTAGCGCATGCATCGAAATGTAAATGTGTGAATTTATGAACTTTGTGTAATACTGGTTGCTAATAATATTTTATGAGAGTCAAGATGGATGACAATATAAAAAAGGAACTACTCGAACGTGGCGCGGATATTATTCGATTCGTAGATATAAGTTGTTTCTCAAAAGAACAAACATTGGGGTTTGAGAAAGCAGTTTTGTTTTGTATGGCACTGTCAAAAAAATACATCATTGATACACATAGTGGTTTGCCGGTTGATATAAATAACGATGAGTTTTTGAAGAAAGAACATAAAGTAGAAGAATTAGCTGATTGGCTGGCGGGCTATATACGACAAAAAGGGTTTCGCGCCCATTCTCAATCGGAAAAGAATAACTTGAAAAACGGATATGTCGAGCAAGCTTATATAAATCTTGAATTGCAACAAGGAATTAGTATTTTGCCGCAAAAATCAATAGCGCGAGTAGCCGGCTTAGGTTTTATTGGAAAAAGCAATTTACTTATAACGGAAGATTATGGAAGTGCTTTATGTATCTGTTCAGTGTTAACGGATGTTCCAGTCATAACTGAAAACCAACCGATAATTCAATCTATGTGTGGTGCTTGTGAAGCCTGTATTGAAAATTGTCCTGCGAATGCAATATGCGGCAGTGAATGGACAATTAGCGGCAGGCGTGACGATATTATTGATGTCTCAAAATG
>WRHP01000060.1 GCA_009783195.1 Syntrophorhabdaceae bacterium
AATGGGGGGTTACGGATTTTCCTGGCGAGGGACGCCGTGTGCTGTTTCTGCCTCATCATGGGTCCAAAGGAGCTGATCCTGCCGCGTGGGTTGCGTTTTGCCGTCCTTACGCGGTTGTTTCACAAAATAGTGATTGTTTAACCGGGGAAAATCTGCTACGTTTCCATAAGTATTTCACGCTTAAAAATGGAACACTTTCGCTTCGTTCCGATGGTAACAGCTTAGTTTTTACTGAAGAAGGCCGCAACTTGGGATGGAAAATGTTATGGCGGCTCTAAAGAGAAATATAAAGTCTATTGAATTATGGTTACAGGAGCGTTGTCCGTAAATGAGCCAGCAGAGAGTCTTGGTCCTCTGCCACGACATCCAAAAAACCGGTTCCTTAATCCAGAATCCTTCCTTGAGCGATGTACAGGTTTCCATCTTTCAAGATTGGGAATCGTCGGCTGCCGCGCTTTGTAAAGAACACTTTTCGGTTATCATCGCCCAAATAATTGTTCCAAATGACAGCGCCGCCATGTTTGTTTCCCGAATTCAGTCGCTTGCGTCGAAGACTCCTCTGGTTCTCGTTTTACCCGAAAACGACGGCCGCTCAATCCTCGACGCGCTTAAGAGCGGGGCTTCCGAGATTCTATTTGAGGAAACCTTTGGCGATTTGCTTGTGGCTACGATTCAGAAATATCTGCGCTCAAAGGGATGCATGCTCCACGGCATGTCCGTAGATGGGCTGTTCGACTTCTGCATTCCCGTAATTACAACGACAGATACCAATTTGTTAGCGGAAATAATTCTCGGCAAGCTTCGTGAGGCATTAGGTGATTCATTCGGGGTTTTCTTCAAGGAAGATGGGGGAAACAACGACCCGTATTCCATATATTCCGCCGTTGGGTTTGCTGACGATGAAGAGGCTATGTCCTTCCTGCGTTATTTAGGAAAACCGATAATCCGCCATGCTGTTTCTTCATCAACCGTGATCTCAATGGAAAAGCTGAAGGAAGAATTGCCCGAAAATGGCGGGGACTTCGATGCGCCCCGTTTTCTCCTCATTCTACGGTTTGATCTGGAATCAGGAACAAAGATGTATGTGGTCTTTGGGCTTAACGACGAGCTTGATGCAGGCGTAACCAACAACCTGATTTTTTTATGCAGGCAGGCTTATCTGGCGCTCATCAATTCGGAGCGCAGCGCGCAGGTACAGAGCCTGATCTATATTGACGACCTGACCAAGCTGCATAATTTCCGCTATCTGAACGTGGTTATCGACCGGGAGATAAAGCGATCCGAACGCTACCATAACCTGTTCTCTGTCCTGTTTATGGATATCGATTACTTCAAGCGGGTCAATGACACCCACGGACATCTGGTAGGTAGCCGCGTCCTTCAGGAAGTGGGCGCGGTCCTCAAATCCTGTGTACGCGATTCCGACACGGTTATTCGCTACGGCGGCGACGAGTTTGTCGTTCTTCTGGTCGACACCAACTCCGAAGAGGCTCTTTTCGTGGCGGAGCGTATGAGGAAGGCGGTGGAAAAAGAGCCGCTTGCGCAGTCAATGGGGATTGATGTGCGGCTTACGGTTTCCATTGGTGTTGCGTCGTTTCCCGAGCATGCCACCACGAAGCAGCATCTACTCAATCTTGCTGACCGGGCTATGTATCGTGGAAAAGAATCGACCCGTAACGTCGTATATATGGCCCAGCCTCAGAAATTTTCATGATGTTGACCGCAATTAGGGGGATGAAGGATATTCTTCCCTCTGAATCCGCGCGCTGGGTGGCATTAGAGAATTCTTTTCGGGCGCACGCGGGCCGGTATGGTTTTCGCGAGATCCGCACACCTTTGCTTGAGCGAACAGAGCTGTTTTCCCGCGCTGTTGGCGAGACCACCGACATCATTGAAAAAGAAATGTATACCTTCGTTGACCGCTCCGGAGACAGCCTTACCGCGCGGCCGGAAGGAACGGCTCCGGTAGTCCGCGCGCTCCTGGAACATCGGTCCGAGATAGGAGAATGGCCGGTCCGCCTGTTTTACATAGGGCCGATGTTTCGACATGAGCGTCCGCAGAAGGGGCGGCTTAGGCAGTTTCACCAGTTTGGCGCGGAGTTATTCGGAGCCGAGTCTCCATATGCCGATGCCGAGATGATTGCCTTTCTTGGCGGGTTCTTTCAGGAATTGGGTCTCAAAGACATCACGCTCGAGATAAACTCGCTTGGCGACCAGGAATGTCGTCCAAATTTCAATGCCGCGCTGACGGAGTTTCTGAAAGCGCGGGATGATAAGCTATGCGCGGATTGCCGCCGTCGCAGGGAGCGCAATCCTTTAAGAGTGCTTGATTGCAAGTCTCAGGAGTGTATCCGGGCAACCGCCGACGCTCCATCCATAATAGATTTCCTATGCGGCCCGTGCCGCGATCACTTCGCCGCCGTAGAGTCGTTGCTTGCCGATCGGATTCCTTTCCGGCAAAATCCCCGGATGGTTCGAGGGCTGGATTATTATCGGCGGACTACATTTGAGTTTGTTATTCCCGGCATGGGCGCGCAAAACACCGTCGCCGCCGGGGGGCGCTACGACGGACTTGCCGATATGATCGGTGGCAAAGAACCTGTTCCGGCCATTGGATTCGCGCTCGGAGTGGAGCGCCTGCTTATGCTTCTTGGCGAAAGCGCTTCTGACGCGTCCGAGGCCGACGTGTTTCTGGTCACATCTTCCCCCTCCCTCATGGCTGAGGCGTTCCGGAGGAAAATGGAACTTGTTCGGGATGGCATACGGGCGGATATGGATTACGAGGGCCGGAGCATGAAAAGCCAGTTTCGGCGCGCTGGACGGTCAGGAGCAAAAGTGGTTCTTGTTTTAGGAGAAGCGGAAGCCGAACGCGGAATGATAGGCTATCGTGATATGGAAAATGGCACTCAAGAAGAGCTTGAAGCGGACGAGGCGATGCGAAGGCTTGGCTGTTTTCGGAAGGAGAGATAAAGTTGGACGCGTTTCTGCCGGAACATAAAAGGACAATATATTGCGGGCAGCTTCGGTCAGAGCATATCGGCGAGGAAGTGACGCTTTGCGGCTGGGTTCACCGCCGCAGGGACCACGGCGGGCTTGTTTTCGTCGATCTGCGGGACAGGGAAGGGCTCGTGCAGGTTGTAATCAACCCGGAAGGGTCGGTCGAGGCGCACGCGAAAGCGGACGCTATCCGTGTCGAATATGTTCTTTCGGTGCGCGGCACTGTGCGTCGTCGTCCCGATGGGACTGAAAACGCAGGCTTGCCTACCGGCGAGGTGGAAGTTGCGGTTGCGCGGCTTGCTATCCTCAACGAGTCGAAGCCAATCCCGTTTTCCCTGGATGACGATACCGATGTTGCCGAGAATGTTCGTCTCAAGTACCGGTATCTCGATCTTCGGCGTCAGGCGTTGCAGGAGAAGTTTCTTTTGCGCGCGAAGCTGGTTCGCTCCGCGAGGGAATATTTCCACGAGAATCTCTTTGTAGAACTGGAAACTCCGGTGCTTACCAAGAGCACGCCGGAAGGGGCTCGCGACTACCTTGTGCCGTCCCGCGTCAATCCGGGAATGTTTTTCGCCTTGCCGCAGTCGCCGCAGCTTTTCAAGCAGATACTGATGATCTCTGGATTCGACAGGTACGCGCAGATCGTCAAATGTTTCCGCGACGAGGATTTGCGGGCCGACCGTCAACCGGAATTTACGCAGATAGATGTGGAGATGTCGTTCATTGACCGCGAAGACATTTTTGCGATGGTCGAGGGGCTGATGGCGCGGATTCTGGGCGATACCCTCGGAACGGCTATTGCGGCTCCCATTCCGAGGATGAGCTACCGGGAGGCAATGGACCGTTTCGGCGTGGACAAGCCGGACACCCGCTTCGGGCTGGAGATATCCGACTTTACCGACCTGCTGTCCGAGACGGAGTTCCGTGTGTTTGCCGAAGTTGCCGCGAAAGGCGGCTTCATACGCGGGATCACCGCGCCGGGGCTGGCCGAGGCAAGCCGTTCGGATATCGCGGCGTTTGAGGAGGTCGCAAAGATCGGCGGGGCCGCCGGCCTTGCCTGGTTCAAAGTTACAAATGAAGGGTTAACCTCTCCGCTGACGAAGTTTTTCAAGGATGAGCAGCTTGCGGCGATGCGGGAGCGGGCCAAAGCGAAACCGGGAGACCTGCTTCTGTTTGTAGCCGATAATTTCGATGTGGTCTGCGCGTCTTTGGGGCGGCTTCGTCTTCATCTCGGAGAGAAGCTCGATCTGATCGATCGTTCGCTGTTTCATCTCCTCTTTATCACCGATTTCCCGATGTTTGAGTGGGATAAGGAAGAGAAGCGCTGGTCGGCGATGCACCATCCGTTTACCGCGCCCGTTGACGAGGATCTGCCCATGATCGAGACGGACCCCGGTAAAATACGCGCAAAAGCGTATGATGTCGTGCTCAACGGGTCGGAGATCGGCGGAGGGAGTATCCGCATTCACAGCAAGGAAGTGCAGTCGCGCGTTCTTCAACTGCTGGGGATAGATCCGGAGGCTGCCCGCGTCAAGTTCGGTTTCCTGCTCGACGCGCTTGAGTTTGGCGCGCCGCCGCATGGCGGGATCGCTTTCGGCGTCGACCGGCTGGCCATGATCCTGTCGGGAGCGGATTCATTACGGGATGTCATCGCGTTTCCAAAGACACAGAAAGCCACATGCCTTATGACCGACGCGCCGTCCGAAGTTGATATAAAACAGTTACGCGAACTATCTATACGAGTCGCCGCACAGGCGAAAAGCAAAGCATAGGGAAGGTATAAATGCTACCCAAAGAACTTTTCCAGCCCAAGTCTATAGCTGTTATCGGAGCTTCCAGAAATCAGGAAAAAGTCGGATATGGTGTGTTTGCCAACCTCGTCAAGGCGGGATTTCCCGGTTCGCTTTACGGAGTGAACCCCGGCGGTGGAGAGGTGTTGGGTTATCCGCTGTTGACTTCCGTCGAGGCTGTTCCGGCTCCGATTGATCTCGGCGTCTTTGTTGTCTCGCCCAAAGACATCCTCAAGGCGTTCCCTATTCTCGCCGCCAAAGGGATGAAGGCGGCTATTGCAATCTCCGCTGGTTTCAAAGAAATCGGCGGCGAGGGAATCCTGCTTGAGCGCGACCTGACGGCCATGGCGAAGTCCACGGGCATTCGCGTTGTCGGTCCCAACTGTCTCGGAGTGATCGATACGCATGCTTGCATGAACGCTTCGTTCTCTAATGGCACGCCTTCTAAAGGAAACATTGGGTTCATTTCGCAGTCGGGAGCGCTGTGCACGGCTATTTTGGACCAGTCAATTGGCGGCGACATCGGTTTTTCAAAAGTCATCAGCATGGGGAACAAGGCCGATGTGTCCGAGTCTGATCTTCTGGAATACCTGGCCGACGACCCCGAGACGCGGGTGATAATGGGGTATATCGAGAGCATTGACGACGGACGCCGTTTCGTGCGCGCCGCGAAAGAGGTGACATCGAGAAAGCCCGTTATTCTCGTGAAGGCGGGCGCCACGGCTTCCGGAGCGAAAGCCGCCTCATCCCACACCGGAAGCCTTGCCGGGTCGGATAACGCTTATGGAGCGGCTTTCCGGCAGGCCGGCATCATTCGTGCCGCTTCGATTGAAGAGTTGTTCGACTTCTCGATCGCTTTCTCCATGCGGCCGCCGACATCAAGCGGAAAGATTCTTATCCTGACCAATGCCGGCGGGCCTGGAATTTTGGCGGCGGACGCGGTGGAGCGTCTTGGAATCAACCTTTTTGAAGTATCCGAAGAATTACAGGCCAAGATGGCGCCAAAGACTCCTCCTACGGCCAGTCTTAATAATCCTATAGACATCATCGGCGACGCTCGCGCCGACCGGTATCGGGATGTCCTCAATATCCTTTCGCAGGAAGACTCCATCGACACGATTCTCGTTCTGCTGACGCCGCAGGGGATGACCGAGCCGGACGAGACCGCCCGCGCAACCGTAGAGACGCTGGGCAAGACGAACAAGGCGGTGTTTGCGTCTTTTGTAGGTCAGGCAAGCGTGGAAGAAGCCCGGAAAATACTGATGGCCGGAGGAATCCCAAGCTATCCGGTGCCGGAGCGAGCCGTTGACGCTGCCTGCGCGATGTTCCGGTATTCAAACGTAAGGCGAGCCGATTTCCCCGAAGACGGCGGATCTTTGGGCGGACGCCCAATGGCCGCGCAGCGCGCTCTGGGCAGAATCCTTAACAAGGGAGGCAAAGGAGGCGAGGAGGATTCGAGGGACATACTCGAAGCATACGGTTTCTCCTTCCCCAAGAACGCCTTTGCGACGACTTCAAAGGAGGCTGTGGAAGCTTTCCGGTCGATGAGTGTTCCCAAGGTCGTAATGAAGATTGTCTCTCCGCAGATCCTGCACAAGACCGATGTGGGAGGCGTGAAACTTGGGCTTGCGTCCGAAGAGGATGTGGCTAACGCTTACGAAACCATGATGTCCACGATCAGCCGCCTGGTGCCTGATGCGCACATCGAGGGCGTCTCCATCCAGGAGATGATAGTCGGCGGGCAGGAGCTTATCCTGGGCCTGACCCGCGATCCGCAATTCGGACCGCTTTTAATGTTTGGTCTTGGCGGAATTTACGTTGAGGTGCTAAAGGACGTTGCGTTTCGTATAGCTCCCATCTCCAAGCGGGACGCAAGGGAAATGATAAGGGAGATCAAGTACTATCCGTTGCTGGCCGGTTACCGCGGAACAGATCCGGTGGATGAGGATGCCGTGGTTGACGCTTTGGAACGGCTCTCCGTCATGTCCTCCGATTTCCCAGAGATCCTTGAACTCGACATCAACCCCATCCGGGTGATGCCAAAAGGCAAGGGGCTCAGGGCCATTGATTGCCGGGTATCCGTAGCGGGAACCGAGAAATAGGTTTTTGGTATCGCGTAAACGACGGGGCGTGACTTAAAAAAACGCTGACCGTTTTTTAAGGTTTCAAGGGAAAACAGGCGTTTATGCGAGGCGCGCAAAGGCTTGCGGAAAGATCAACGCGGCCGGTTGGGTGAACAGGTCGCGCGGAAGTCTGGCTTAAAAAAGAAACAGCCGGAAATGTTTCGCTTTGCGGGAATATGTTCCGGAACACGCGGATACAAAGAGTAGCCGCCCGAATGTTTATGAACACGGACGCGTTGCTCGTCCTTTGCCGGAACCGGTAAACGAAGTTTTTTTAGTATCGCTGCCGGGCCTGTTGACGATCGATGCTCCCATTATATTTTCTTGCGCTTTTCCCCGCATGGCAGCTCGTGGAGCCGGCGCTTTTTTTCATGATCATGTGTGTTGGCCGGCATCGGGAAAAAGATTGTTCTAAAGCGGAATTTGATTATTGGTGCGCCGGACTGCCGGATTCTTATGTCCGGACAGAGAGGCGTAAGCCCGATGTTTTATTTTTTTCTTGAGGCGTCGCAGCCGTGGATGCGCGTGAAATCAAACACAGCGGAGGGTGTGTGATGCCGTGGTCGGGAATATGTAAGGAGAGGAAAGCTAAATGAGCCGAGCCAAGGTCACAGTCATAGGGGCGGGAAATGTCGGCGCCACCACGGCGCAGCGGTTGGCGGATAAAGGTATTTGCGATGTTGTGCTTGTCGATATCATCGAGGGCATGCCTCAAGGAAAAGCGCTTGATCTTCAGCAATCCGCGCCGATCTGCGGATCGGACGTGAGGATAACAGGCTCCAATGGGTACGAGGAAACGGCAGGGTCTCGCATCATCGTCATTACTTCCGGGCTTGCGCGCAAGCCGGGGATGAGCCGTGACGACCTCCTTAAAGTCAATGCCGGTATTGTGAAGGAAGTGACGCTCAAGGCGGCCGCCAAG
>WRHP01000061.1 GCA_009783195.1 Syntrophorhabdaceae bacterium
AGCGGCCGGCAGACCCAGAGCCTGTCGTATATTTCCTCTTCAGATTTGCGGGCGCGCCTTGCCGGACCAAAACCTCCCGCTATACTTGATGTGCGTAGTCCGGATGAATTCAAAACCGTGAAAATAGAAGGAGCTGTCAATCATACCTTTGACCGCGTACTGGAAGGCATCTGCCCTGTGGGGCCAGATGTTGAGGCTGTCGTGGTTTGCCAAGGCGGTTTTCGCGCCAATATTGCCGCAAGCCTTATCCAGGCGCAAGGCCGCGCCAATATCAGTGTTCTTTCAGGCGGCATGAACGCGTGGTTTGCCGCCCAGCAAGCGCGTTGAGGGCCAAAAGCCAAACGGGGTAAAAGAATAAACCCAGATCCGTCATTAGAGGTGACATGTCCGGTACTCACATCGGACATCTCGCAAGGGGCTTCTTACGCCGAGGCCGTCTCCATTTGCCGTCCATGGGTTTAAGCCGAAAACCGCTACGAGTTGCGAGACACCATTATCATGGGCGGCTTCTTTCGCTCGAAACCCTCTCCCTCGGACACGCTTGCCTACCATCCCTGGTAGGCCGCGCTGCCCTGTTTCTTGTTTCGCCATCCATGGCTGCACTGCGAAACAGAGGCGTCCTGCGGGAGAGGTTTCTCGCTCATCGAAGCCGCTTGATTTATCCGATCGATCCGTTTCCGCGATTTCTGTCCGCTGTGATTGATGTCGCCTGAATCAAAATGCTGCGGAAGCAGGTTTGAAACCATAATGAATCAACAGGTTGCTCTTATGTCCGTCATTAGAAATTGATGCCTGATGACGGATATGGGGTTAATGCGCTTTACCGAGCTACCGCGAATGATTCTGTTTACGGTTGCTGATTACGGGAACAATGTTTGGCGTCCTTCAGCGGAAGGAAAACCACCCTCGACAAGTTCGGTCAGTGCCGACTTGGCGGCTGTCAACGCGGGAACGACGGCGTCGCCGGCGGCGATTCGCGCGGCAAGCGCCGCGGCGAGCGCGCACCCGGTGCCGTGCGGGTCTCCGCTGCGTGTTTTTACCGGAGGAATCAAGGTGATATTTCCGTCTGAAGCAATAATGTCGACGCCTTTGCGCCCTTTCCAGGGGAAGTGGCCGCCTTTCAGAACCACATTGGCGCCGGTGGTTTCAGAAAGCGTGTTTGCGGCGTCAACCGCTTCGGAGAAAGAGGAGATTTTTCGGTCAAGCAGCTTTTCCGCTTCAATGAGATTTGGCGTCAACACGGAAGCGGCCCGTATCAGGTTTCGGTATGCGGGCAGGGCCGATTTGGCAAGGAGCAGAAACCCGGAGGAGGAACGCAAAACGGGATCGACGATAAGAGGAATTTTGCGGTTGGCGGAGACGAAAGAAAAGATTGCTTCGGCGGCCGCTCGCGTACCCACCATGCCGACCTTGATTGCGCCAAGCCGAAACGACCGATTCGCGCAGGCCAACGAGTCGTCGAGGGCCTTTCGTGAAATAGGGATAAATTGAGAGAACGTTTTCGTTGTCTGGATAGTGAGGCAGGAAGCCACCGCGCAGGCGTGCGCTCCCGCCACGCACGCGGCCCTGGAATCCATCAGGATGCCCGCGCCTCCGGTTGGATCGAGTCCTCCGAAGACAAGGATGGCCGGAGTTGAACTTTTCATTTTCATCCTGTTTTCCTTTTGCCCCGGTTTTTTTTAGGCTCCAGGGACAGCTTGGTTATTTTCTTTCGCAGCGTGTTCCGGTTGATTCCCAGTATTTGCGCGGCTCTGAGCTGGTTGCCTCCGGCCGCGTCAAGCACCACCCGAAAGAGCGGTCGCTCGACCTGGTGCAGGAAAAGCTCGTAAAGTCCTGTCTCCGAATGGATTGCCGTCCCCAGCTTTTCCACGAATTCGCGGATTCGGTTTTCGATCAGGCGCTCCATCGTGGCGCCGGAGGGATCGGGCGCTCCGTCTGTTTTTTCGAGTTCCCGGACGACATCCTCGCTGCGCAGCAGCTTCCCGGAAGAGAGAATCGCAAGGCGCTGCACGAAGTTGTCGAGTTCGCGGATGTTTCCCTTCCATGTGTGCAAGGAGAGCGCCTCTAACGCCTCCTTTGAGAAGGAGCGGAGCGGCCGGGAGAGCAGGCGGCAATATTTGCGCAGAAAATGATCGGCCAGCAGGGGGATATCTTCTTTTCGTTCGGCAAGGGAAGGGACGCGAAGCTGGAAGACGTTGAGCCGGTCAAACAGGTCGGCGCGGAATTTTCCGTCGGAGGCAATACGGGCCAGGTCGCGGTTTGTGGCGGCAAGGACGCGCCCGATGAATTTTCTTGGCTGGCTTGAGCCTACCGGCGTGTATTCCCGCTCTTGCAGCGCGCGAAGCAGCTTGGCCTGCAGATCGAGCGGCATGTCCCCGATCTCGTCAAGGAAAAGGGTGCCGTTTTGAGCCGCGTCGAACTTGCCGTCGCGCCGGGTGTCCGCGCCGGTGAATGAGCCTTTCTCGTATCCGAACAGCTCCGCTTCCTGGAGCTCTTTCGGTATGGCGCTGGTATTCACCGCGACAAACGGTCCGGTTGAGCCGCCAAGATCGTGAATGCAGCGGGCAATCAGTTCTTTTCCGACGCCGCGCTCTCCGAGGATCAGTATCGTGGCGCTTGAGTCCGCTATTTTGCCGATGTTTGTGAACAGGTCGATGATGGCGCGGCTTTTTCCCACAATACGGTCGGAGGCTTGTTCATCCCTTTCTTCGGGGTGGTACGGACTCTCCTCCGACGCCGCGTCCCGTTCAAGGTTTTGCAGCAGTTCCTCGATGCGCGAAAGCTCAAACGGTTTTGTCAGAAACTCGGCGGCTCCGGCGCGAGTGGATCTTGCGGCGATATCGGGGCGTTTTACCGCCGTAAGGATAAAGAAGCGGGTGGGTGATTTGCGGGCCTGGACCCGCTCGAGAACCTCGATCCCTTCCACGCCTGGCATGCGGACATCCAGGAACGCGGCCGCATAGCTGTTTTTGGTAAGCAGGGCCAGCGCCTTGTCGCCGTCTTCAGCCAGGTCCGCCGCAAACCCCATTCCTGTCACTGTTTTTTTTAGAACCCAACGAATGCTTTCGTCGTCGTCGGCTATGAGGATTCGTTTCAAGGCGCGCTTTTCCTGCTCGGGGCAACCGGTAAAGATATTTTAACCGTGGTCCCTTCCTCCGGGTGCGACTTAATTTCCAGTATTCCTTCGTGTCTCTCAATTGCCTGCCGCGCTATGGCAAGCCCAAGTCCGGTTCCCTTGGGCTTTGTCGTATAAAAAGGAAGGCGCGCTTTTATCAACTGTTCCGGCGTCATGCCGACGCCTGTGTCGGTGATCTCGATCTCAAGGAAGGAACGTTTGCGTTTTCGGCCCACTCCAAGCCGGTAGTTTACGTTCATGCGGGCTTCCATTCTGATCGCTCCAGCCTGCGGTATCGCCTCTATCGCATTTTTGAGGATGTTCAGAAGCGCGCGGTAGACAGTGTCGGGATGACCTGAAACCGGCGGGATGCTGGGGTCCACGCGAAGCTCGGTTTCAACGGCTTTACCCTGCGAATGCGCTTCCGACAGTATCAATTGCCGCGCCTCCCGAAGCAGCGGGGCGATATCGAAAGGGCGTGGAGGCGGCGGCTTCTTTCCCATCTCCAGCATCTTTTCGACGAGCTCGTTGATTCGGCGCGCCTCTCTCTGTATGAGCCGGACTCCATCGGCGCGTTCCTCTTCCGTACCTTCCCTTCGAAGGATCCACTGCGCGGCCCCAAGGATGCCGCCAAGCGGGTTTTTGATCTCGTGCGCGATTCCGTACGCGAGCATCTGCATTCCGTCGGCGCCAAAGGTATCTTCTTCCTCCAGCCCCATCAAGGAAAGGATTTCGGACGGCTTTATGTACAGGACAAGTCCGCGCGTGACTCCTTCCTCTCCGATAAGAGGAGAAGATCCGAGCATGACCTGAAGGGAACCTTCTCTCGCTGTGTTTTTCGTTTTTCGCAGCTCCACATCGAACCCGGCAACGGGAGTTCCGTCGTCGAAAGTTTTACGGATGACTCGGATCGCGCCGGGGCTTCCCCGGAAAATGGCGCGGTAATGTTTTCCGGCGAATGACTTGAAAGACCCTTGCAGGATTTCTTCCGCGGCCGGATTTATGTAAGAAAGTTTTCCGTAAGTATCAAAGACGGCGATACCCATGTTGACGGATTCGAGGATTCTTCGCGGAAGGTCGTTCAAAAGTGGCGCTCCACTGTTTTGCGGAAGGAGTCGTGGTCAGTGATCCGGGAGAGGTCCGCTCGGAAAGCGGCGGCTCCGGGAATGCCACGGCTGTACCAGGCAAGGTGCTTGCGCATTTCGATGATCCCGCGGTTTCCGTGCAAAAGGAACATCTCTTTGCCGTGCCTCAAAATGAGAGAGCGCCTGTCCGCCGGAGGCGAAAAAAAATTCGGATCGGTTCGAACAGAGTCCCGATGGGTAATGGCGGTTTTCAAGGCAGTGAAAATCCAGGGGTTTCCCATTGCCGCGCGTCCGACCATAATCGCGTCGCAGTTTGTTTCCGCTATCATTCGGGCGGCGTCGTCCGGCAGGCGCACATCTCCGTTCCCTATTACGACCCGGTCGGGAAACGTTTTTTTCAACGAGGCGATATGCTTCCAGTTTGCCTCCCCGGAGAACATCTGTCCTCGCTGGCGCGGGTGCAATGTTACGGCGACGGCCCCGGCGTCGAATAGCTCCGCGGCCACATCGAGAAAATTGTCCTGCCCGGCGCAAAACCCCGACCGTATCTTTGCCGTTACCGGAAGGCCTGATCCACGGATCGCCGCCTTAATGATCCGCCCGGCCAAAGGAGGATCGGACAGGATCGCGGAACCGGAACCTCCGCATGTCACTTTTCGGGCCGGGCACCCCATGTTGATGTCCAGGAAGTCGAATTTTCGGGCCGCGACTTGGGTTGCGGCTCTTTCGATCTCTTCCGGGTTGGAGCCGAAAAGCTGCGCGCCTATCGGTCGTTCCGCTTCATCGTATGCCAGGAATCTTTCGGAGCGGACAGGATTGCAAAGCAGTCCCTTTGCCGAGACCATTTCGGTGACGACTATATCCGCGCCGTTTTCCCGGCACAGGCGGCGGAAAGTGGTATCGGTGACGCCGGCCATCGGAGCAAGGAGGAGTTTTCCTTTAAAATCCATCTTTGAAAGTGTACCACCGGCAGGATAGGCTTTCAGCTACGTTGGGTTATCCTTGACCGAAAGGCTTATGCGTGGTATTAAATGCCGGTTTAGGTTCGAAATAGTTGAAAGCAACAATTATCGTAAAGATTGGATTTTCAAGGAAGAATTCGGCTGACTCTGCGTGCGCGTTATTTTCTGAAATATTTCATGAAGAAGTGGAGGAGAGTCATGATTGACAAGGTTGTAGCAAAGGGTGACGTATCGTTGCGAAAGCTGTTTCCTGTTCTAGGGGCGCTTCTTTTGCTGCTTTTGGCGACTACCGCCGGAGCGAGCGAGGCGGAGCTGGTGGTTCCGGATCTGTCCCAGGGATCATTCCTGGGGATGACCGGTTCCTCGATTCTGACCTGGGGCCTCGTAATCTGTATTTTAGGGATTGCGTTCAGCCTGATCCAGTTCAACCAGATCAAGAACCTGCCTGTCCACAAATCAATGCTTGAGATTTCCGAACTTATCTATGAAACCTGCAAGACCTATCTGGTTCAGCAAGGGAAATTCATCGCTATTCTGTGGGCGTTCATAGCTGTAATCATCGTGTGGTACTTCAGCCGCTCGATGGAAACCTATAAGGTCGTAATCATTGTCCTTTCCAGCATCGTTGGCATTCTTGGAAGCTATTCGGTGGCGTGGTTTGGCATCCGGATGAACACCTACGCAAACTCCCGGACAGCGTTTGCCGGACTTCAGGGCAAGCCGTATCCGACGATGGCTATCCCGCTGAAAGCCGGAATGAGCATCGGCATGCTCCTGATTGCCGTAGAACTGGTCCTTATGCTCATAATTTTGGTTTTCATCCCCGGCGAGTTGGCCGGTCCCTGTTTCATCGGTTTTGCGATAGGCGAGTCGCTTGGCGCGGCGGCGTTGCGCATCGCGGGCGGCATTTTTACCAAGATTGCGGACATCGGCTCGGACCTTATGAAGATCGTCTTCAAGATCAAGGAAGACGACGCGCGCAACCCCGGCGTCATTGCCGACTGTACCGGAGATAACGCGGGCGACTCGGTCGGCCCGACGGCGGACGGTTTCGAGACATACGGCGTTACAGGCGTGGCTCTCATTACGTTCATTCTTCTGGCGGTCGGGCAGGAGCTTGATCCCGCCACCAAGACCATGTCCCAGGTTCAGCTTCTGGTATGGATCTTTGTCATGCGCATCGGCATGATCGTCACCAGCGGCGTTTCCTATTGGATCAACGGCGTATATAACAAAGGCAAGTATGGCGAGTCCCCCAAGTTTAACTTTGAACATCCGCTGACTTCTCTTGTGTGGCTTACCTCCATCGTCTCCATCGCGATGACGTACCTGCTGTCCTACCTGCTGATCCCGACGCTGGGCGACGGGTCGCTTTGGTGGAAGCTTTCCACCATTATTTCGTGCGGCACGCTGGCCGGCGCGATTATTCCCGAACTGGTCAAGATATTCACTTCCGTCCACTCCGGGCATGTCAAGGAAGTGGTCAACGCCTCCCGTGAGGGCGGCGCGTCCCTCAATATCCTCGCCGGTATCGTGGCGGGCAACTTCAGCGCCTACTGGATGGGCATCGCGATTGTCTCTCTCATGGCGGTCGCCTACGCCGTTTCCACGCAAGGATTGAGCAGTATCATGGATGCCCCGGCGATCTTTGCTTTCGGTCTGGTCGCTTTCGGTTTCCTCGGCATGGGGCCGGTCACGATTGCGGTTGACTCATACGGTCCGGTTACCGACAACGCGCAGTCTGTCTATGAACTTTCCACTATTGAGACGCTTCCGGATATAGAGCAGGACATCCAGAAGACGTTTGGTTTCAAGCCCGACTTCGAGAACGCGAAGATGTACCTCGAAGAAAACGACGGGGCCGGAAACACGTTTAAGGCGACCGCAAAGCCGGTGCTCATCGGCACCGCGGTGGTCGGCGCCGTGACTCTTATCTTCTCTATCATCCAGGTGCTTGCGGCCGAGTTTGGCACCGATGGGCCGCAGGGGATCTACTTGGGGCTTTCAATTCTGAACCCGCTTTTCCTCATGGGACTGATCACGGGCGGCGCGGTGATCTACTGGTTCTCCGGCGCTTCCACGCAGGCGGTCTCCGCCGGCGCGTATCGGGCGGTTGAGTTCATCAAGCAGAACATCAAGCTCGATGGCGGTGGCGAGAAAGCATCCGTTTCCGACAGCAAGAAAGTCGTCGAGATATGCACTCAATACGCCCAAAAAGGCATGTTCAATATCTTTCTGGCGGTCTTTTTCAGCACGCTGGCGTTTGCCTGCCTTGACCATTTCTTCTTCATCGGCTACCTGATTTCGATTGCGATCTTTGGCCTCTACCAGGCGATCTTCATGGCGGACGCGGGCGGCGCCTGGGATAACGCGAAAAAGATCGTCGAGACCGAGTTGCAGATGAAGGGAACCCCGCTCCATGACGCAACCGTCGTCGGCGACACCGTCGGCGATCCGTTCAAAGACACCTCTTCGGTTGCGCTTAACCCCGTTATCAAGTTCACGACG
>WRHP01000062.1 GCA_009783195.1 Syntrophorhabdaceae bacterium
AGGAAAAGCCGTATCCCCCCATTCAGATGGACCTTTTTCCACATCTCCCGGAATCCATACCGATGTTTTCACAAACCGCAACTCCAAAAGCGCCACTTGTTCGTTTGAGTTTCTGCCTGTCGTTTTCTTTTCCGTTCCTCGGACAATAAGCTCGGCGTTACCAAAACGGGCCGCATGACCCGCCCGGACCCAACGCACCACCCCACCCCATGACGACACAGCAGAGCCAAATGCTTCTTTAGGAACCCCGTCCGGAAGCCAGATCTCCCCCACTGAAACAGATGAGAGGACCGCCGCCGCTCCCCCGTAATGATCTTCGTGAGCATGGCTTAGGGCAAGAATATCCACATGCCGGATTCCCCGGCTTCTAAGGAAAGGAACTACGGCGCGCTCCCCGAAATTTCCTTGCAAGGCGCTTCCGGTATCTATCAGCGCGTTACCTCCACCCGGAAACTCCACATGGAAAGAACTTCCTTTCCCCACATTCAAGGCGGTAAACCGCAAGTCCGCCCGTGGCAACGCGATGTAAGGCAAATAAATCCAACCCAAAAACAGGGCTGAAGCAATAAGGGGCGCGGGCCACGGCGCCTTCTTTTTCGCAATAAGCCATATTGTTCCGGCTGCCGCAACCATAAGTGCCGCGAAAGGAGCGGCGACCCCCGACGGAGGGACAGACAAACAACCCGCCCCGGACATTGAAACAACATCGAGCGCGGAAAGCGCCAGATTCAGCCCCTCGGTTACAAAACGCACGACAGGCCCAAGAGCGTCGATCCCGAAAACGCCGCCCAATACGGCAAGCACCGCGCCCGCCACGCCTGCCGTTCCCAGAATCGGCCCAAACAGGACATTCCATAAAATCGAGCCCAAAGGAACCGTCTGAAAGAACGCGGCGGAAATGGGCAAGGTTCCCAAAAACGCCACGGACGCGGCCCGGATAGCTTCCTTTAACCATTTTTTCAGCTTTCCCTTGTACCCTTCCGAATCCTCCGCGGATGGCAAAACGCAATTCGCCACCAGGAAAAAAGTCGCCCCGTAAGAAAGCAGAAACGAAGGAGAGAATATCTCCATTGGTGAATTCAGCAGCGTAAGTATCAGCATCACCGACCAGGCCAGCCCGACCGCGCGCACCCTGAACCGGCGCCAGGCAAGCACCGACAACGTGATCATGCCCGCGGAACGAACCGCGGGCACAGGGCTGCCCGCCATAAGCACATACGCCCAGCAAACCGGCAAAGAGATGATGGCGGAGAGCAGGTTAAGATCCGGCGTCCCGTGCCGGCGCCGGATCATCCATATCACGGACCGAACAAGAAAAAGCGCGGCCAGATGAAATACCGCCACGTTCACTCCGGATATCGCGAATAAATGGGCCAATCCTGTCTTGCGAAGCAGGGAAGCCACAGGATGCGAAGCCGGAGGGGTTTCTCCCGTAGCCAGAGACAACAGGTATAGCGTGCCGTCCCCCGTTCCGCAGTGCCGCCGGACCCACTCTCCGGTCCGGCGTCTTGCGTCCGAAAACAGCGCCTCCACCCTCCCCGCTTCCCGGCCTGTCGACAGGAACACCGCTCGGGAGGTATCTGTGAAAAAAGAGTACCTGGCGCCTTGAACCATCGCGGTCCATTCCATGGGAATATGTCCGGGGGGTCCGGCGCCCCCCGCCGGACGAAGCCGCCCCATAGCGCGAATTACGGCTGGAAAAGCGACCGGCTGGTCCGGGTTTCGCACATATAGCAGTACCTTTCCCAGCCAAAGCGCCTTTTGTTCCCCGACGAAAGAAATTTTCGCGTCTTCCAGCGTGCCGGCCCAGCCGGTATCCGTCTTCCGTAAGTCGAAAACCTTTC
Organism: Syntrophorhabdaceae bacterium; assembly: GCA_009783195.1. GTDB lineage: Bacteria > Desulfobacterota > Deferrimicrobia > Deferrimicrobiales > Deferrimicrobiaceae > UBA2219. Next base: position 1,845 of record WRHP01000062.1, read on the forward strand.
CTTCAAGCACAATCTCACGGTCCAGATACGGCGAGACCAGGGCCGGCTCCACAAATGGAACCCTTCCCGCCGCCAACGCCCCGCACAGCGCCGTCACAACCATCGCGGCAGCCACTTCCCGCCGACGCGGCGCCACAACAAACGCGGAAGCGACAAGCAGAAACGCGGATATAGCCCCACCGGCCGCTCCGGCGACAAGCGAGAAAAAGAAACCGGCAAGATACGCAAGAAGCATCAGAAAAAGGCCGCCAAGGCCGCGAAAAGGATGATCCATGCGCAAGCATCACGGCAATTCCCGTTCCTGTTACACGCGTGCCGCCCGGACTAACTTTTCTTCATGCGGCATTTTTCCGCCACGAAAACAACGAAACCATCAACAAGTTATTGCAGGAAAGAGAAAGTCGGGGTGTTGACTCTCATTGGTTTGTGTCCGATTTAGCTCAGGTTGTAGAGCGCGACAAATTGCGCCTTAGAAAAGACGAGCGTTATGTAATCCGTCATAAAGGAAAAGTAGCAGTTATTACTTCATAGCTACGTGGCAACAAGGTGGCATTACTAATTACTGCTTTTGCTACAGACTGAAAAAACAAATAAGACATCGAAGATATTGGAAGGTTTTGGCGCTAATCCAACATTTCAGGCGGACAGCCACCTTCCTTCGCCTCTTCAATGCTTTGTCATAAATATAGATCTCCACAGCATTTTTTCAGTCAGGAGTGAAGCGCTGACGTGATTGCAGCGCGGAGAATACCGCGAAAAATACAACTTTCGCGTCAGACGCCAAGCGCCGCCTTATTGCGCCGCTTACGATGAAACGCCACGGCAAACCGGTGCGCCTCGTCCCGCACGCGCATCAGAAGAAGCAAAACAGGATCGTTATCCGGCAGGATGACAGGATTTTTGCGGCCGGGGATAAACACGCGCTCCTTGAAGACCGCCTCTCCTCCCCGCATGCGTTCCTTGGCAATGGAAATTACCGGAATCGACTCCTTTCCCACCGACCGAATCGCCTGTCGCGCGCGAGAGAGCTGCCCCTTGCCGCCGTCGATAAGCACAAGGTCCGGCATGCCACCGAAATCCTCATCGTGATGGAAACGGCGTCTTACCACCTCTTCCATCATTGCGAAATCATCCCGCCCTTGCGCGTCGCGGACAGAAAATTTCCGGTACCACTTCTTCACCGCTTTACCGCCTATAAAAGTAACCATTGATCCCGAAGGCTGCGACCCCGACAGATTCGATATGTCATATCCTTCGATCCTTACGGGAGGCGTGGGAAGAGAAAAAAGCGAAGCCATCCGCTCCGCCATGAACCTGTACGCGCTCTCCTTTTCTTTCCGCATCCTGGCGCTTTCTTCCGCGTTCTTCCGGGCCAGTTCCACCAGACGAAGCCGCTCTCCCTTGATTGGGGAAACCACAGACACTTTGCGCCCGGCGCGTTCCGACAGGGCGTCGGAAAGGGCCGCCAGACTCTCAAGAGGAAACGGCAGAAGAATCTCTTTTGGGAAAAAAGCGCCTTCCGTGTAATGCTGCAGCAGGAATGAAGGCATGCCCTCCTCTTTCGGGCCTTCCCACCGGAAATGCCGATGGTGGGCATCCGTAAGCCGGCCGCCGCGTATGTAAAGGACGGAAACGGTCGCCTCCCCGTCCTCCTCATGCCACCAAATGGCATCAATGTCCCCGCCCACGGAACGAACGACGCGCTGCCGCGCAAGGCTTCGCTCGACAACGGAGATACGGTCCCGGATCTTTGCCGCCTCTTCGTATCGCATTTCGCGGGATAACTCTTTCATGTCGATCTTCCATCTGGAGAGTAGTTCCTTGTATTCGCCGCTCAAAAAACGGATCGCGTTTTCCGCCACAGACCGGTACCGCTCTGAAGTAACCATCCCGGCGCACGCGCCAAGACAGCGCCCCATCTGGTAATTGAGGCACGGACGACGCCGGGAAGCATACTTTTTGCGGCTGCAGTTACAAAGCGGGAACAGCCGGAGCAACTCCCGTACAGTCGCCCGGATTCCATGCGCGGAGGAATACGGGCCGAAATACAGCGCCCCGTCCCGCGCCGCGCGCCGGACCAGTTCCGCCCTTGGATACTCCTCGTTCGGGTCGATCCGCAAAAGCAGATATTCCTTGTCGTCTCTGAAAAAAACGTTGAACTTCGGGCGATGACGCTTGATCAGCGTGTTCTCGAGGAGCAGCGCCTCCTTCTCGGTCGCGGTAACAATGCACCGGACCTGCCGGACACGCGCGACAAGATGCGGGATAGCGGGACGGCCGTCTCCGCCGGGCACGGCGTAGTTTCGAATCCGCGCCCGGAGATCTTTCGCTTTGCCGACATAAAGCACCTTTCCCCGGTCGTCGCTCATCAGGTAAACGCCGGGGGCGCGCGGAAATAGCCGCCAGTCGGATAATCCGGTTGCTTCCTCAGCCGGTCGCAAGTTCTATTTTCTCCAATGCAAGCAGCCGGTCGCGCAACTGCGCCGCCCGCTCGAAATCAAGCTTCTTCGCCGCACGCTCCATTTCCTTGCGAAGTTTCTTGCGCAGCTTCATCAGTTCATCTTTCGAAGGAATATCAAGCTTTTCCTCCGATGGAACCGGGACGTAGTCGGCCTCGCACGCGCGCCCCATCGGCTCCACAATGTTTTTGCGAACCGTCTCGGGAGTGATTCCGTGCATGGCGTTATACGCAAGCTGTTTCTCTCTTCGCCGCCTGGTTTCGGAGATTGCCTGGCGCATCGAGCCGGTCTCCGTATCCGCATACATGATCACTTTCCCCGCCACGTTGCGCGCCGCCCGCCCAAAAGTCTGGATTAGCGACCGTGTGGAACGCAGGAATCCTTCCTTGTCGGCGTCGAGAATAGCCACCAGCGACACCTCCGGAAGATCAAGCCCTTCACGCAAAAGGTTGATCCCCACCAGAACATCGAATTTTCCGAGACGCAGATTCCGCAGTATGTTGACGCGCTCCAAAGTGTCAATATCTGAATGGAGATACTGGACGCGGATTCCTTTCCCTTCGTAGAACTCGGTCAGATCCTCCGCCATGCGCTTCGTAAGCGTAGTGACAAGGATGCGCTCGCCGGCCTCCGCGCGTTTGCGCACCTCTTCAAGCAGATCGTCCACCTGTTTGGCCGCGGGGCGAACCTCAACCTCCGGGTCAACCAGCCCGGTTGGACGGATTATCTGCTCCACCACCGCGCCGCCGCTTTCACGTAGTTCGTATTCCGCGGGTGTCGCGGAAACGAACACAATCTGCTCCACCCGCCGCAAAAACTCCTCGAATCTCAAAGGACGGTTGTCGAGAGCCGAAGGAAGCCTGAATCCGAAGTCAACCAACGTCTCCTTGCGCGACCGGTCGCCGTTGAACATCCCGTTAAGCTGCGGAACGGTGACATGCGACTCGTCAAGGAACGTGAGAAAATCTTTCGGGAAATAATCGAGCAGCGTATGCGGGGGCTGCCCCGCGATCCGTCCGTCGAAATGACGCGAATAGTTCTCTATGCCGGAGCAAAATCCCATCTGCCGGATCATCTCAAGATCGTACCGCGCCCGTTGTTTCAGCCGTTCCGCCTCAAGCAGCTTTCCCTGCGAAGTCAGCTCGGCAAGCCGCGCTTCCAGCTCTTTTTCTATCTCGGCGACCGCCCGGTCTATCTGTTCCGCCGGCGCAACGTAATGGCTCGCCGGAAAAATCATCGTCTCCGCGACATCGCCAAGCCGCGTTCCTCGAAGCGGGTCCACATAACGCATCCGCCCGATCCGGTCCTCGTCGAACTCTATCCGGAGTATCTTCTCTTCCTCGTACGCGGGGAACAGCTCGACCGCGTCTCCCCGAACCCGGAAGGTTCCGCGGTGGAAATCAATGTCATTGCGCTCATATTGCAGGCTGATCAGACGCCGAAGCAAAGCGTTTCTGGAAAACTGCGCTCCTTCCTTCAACATGATCGTCATCTGCCGGTAAAATTCAGGAGATCCAAGACCATAGATGCAGGAGACGGAAGCAATCACGATGACGTCATTGCGAGTCATCACCGACCGGGTGGCGCTGTGGCGCATCTTGTCTATCTGTTCGTTGACCGCCGAGTCTTTCTCGATGAAAGTATCCGTCTGCGGAACGTAAGCCTCTGGCTGGTAGTAATCATAATAGGAGACGAAATACTCGACCGCGTTCTCTGGAAACAGTTCCTTGAACTCCGCGAAGAGCTGCGCGGCAAGCGTCTTGTTCGGCGCGATGACAAGCGCGGGACGGTCGACGCTCGCTATCACCGAGGCCATTGTGTAGGTCTTGCCCGACCCGGTAACACCCAGCAGAACCTGCCGGGGAAGGCGTTTGGACAAACCATCCGCCAATTCCCTGATTGCCGACGGCTGGTCTCCGGCCGGATCAAACGGCGCGGCTATCTTGAACCGTGAACTCATTCGCTTCCTTTATCGAGCCGATAATGTACGATTCATGCCTTTATTAACCGGGCGAAACCGCCTCCCCAAGCCGCTTGTCCATCATGAGAAATTCTACTTCCAAACAATATAATTTTGATGAGGTGATTGCCGAGCGTCTTCTGTTTCGCGGCAAACCTGGAATGGGCAAAGCAAGAAACAGCGCGGCGCAACCTGCCAAGGACAACGGACAAGCGTGTTCGGAGAGAATCTTGAGCTAACAAAGCCGCCAGACGATAAGCCGACGCAGCGCGACGGACATTAAAGGACGGTACGCGAGACGCGCTATAAAGATAGAGTTTTTAGCGAGAACAGCCGCCTTGTAACCGAAAACCTCTTACCAGCATGCCCCGGCCTCCACCGAGCCGGGTTCTTTTTCAAAAAGACACTCATATTCCTGACAGCCTTAAGCCGTCTTGTTTAAAATGGGCGATTCCAGTTCAAGCGCAGCCTGGGCGAAATCGTCCTTAAAGCTGCGGAAAACATCCACAAGAGCGGGATCAAAATGGGTCCCGGAGCTTTCCTCGATAATTTCGCAAGCCTCCTC
>WRHP01000063.1 GCA_009783195.1 Syntrophorhabdaceae bacterium
CCGCCTCGCCTCCAACTCGCTGATAGAAGCGCTGGTGTTCTCCGACCGGGCTTTCCGCCGCGCGTCCGAAGCCTACGCCGGAAAACCGCGACCCAAGATCAGCATCCCGAAGTGGAATCCGGGCAAAGCACAGGAACCCGACGAGGCGGTTGTGGTCACGCAAAACTGGGAAGAAATCCGGCGGGTCATGTGGAACTATGTGGGTATTGTGCGGTCAAGCAAACGGTTGTCGCGCGCGCTGGGCCGGATCGAAATGCTGCACAAGGAAATATCTGAATATTACTGGAACTTCCGGGTCACCGGAGATCTGCTTGAGTTGCGCAACATCTGTACCGTGGCGGAACTGATCATACGATGCGCTCTGAAAAGAAAAGAAAGCCGCGGGCTCCACACGACAATCGATTACCCATACCTTGACGACGAACACGGAAAAAACGACACCCTGATAAGCCGTTACCAGGATCAGGAATTCCGCCATCGCTAACACCTGGCAAAGCCGCATAAAGACGGCGCCGTATTGCGTCAGGCGTCAGGCGTTCTCTACATCCTCTTTGAGAAACATCGGCTCAATACGGTATCCGGCTTCGGCAACAGCTTCAGCGCCTCCTTCGTTGCGGTCAACCAGACACAGTACCCGTGACACAGTCAGCCCGGACAGTTTGGAACGCTCGATAGCTTTGAGCGTCGAGGCGCCGGTGGTTACCACATCTTCGAGGATCGCCACCCGCATACCTTCCCTTAAGTTCTTTGTTCCTTCAATCCACTGAGTCGTACCGTGCTTTTTCGGTTCTTTACGGATTATGAACGCCGGAACCGGCCATCCGCGCAAAAAGCTTGTTAGCGACACGGCGGTGACGATCGGATCAGCGCCCATAGTAATGCCGCCCACGGCCTCGGGACGCTCCCCCTCCTCAAGCATCGCGCAGAAAAGCCGCCCGGTAAGCAACGCGCCTTCGGCATCAAGCGTGGTCTGCCTGCAATCAATGTAAAAATCGGACTCGCGCCCGGAAGAAAGGGTGACTTTTCGCTTCTCGTAGCTTTTCTCTTTCAGAATAGACAGCAGCCGCTGCCGGTCGGCGGCAAACTCCGCGGGAAAAACAGCACAGCCGCAGCTTCCCCCGATGCGCTGATTCATTCTCCCCTCCCGCGCCGGGCCGATCTGTCGCCAGGCGAGCATATATTGATGGACTTCCGAAACAGGTTCAACTGTTCGCCGGTCCTCTCCACCCCAAGCGGAATCGCGTAGTTCTCGGTAAAACAGGCATCGCAGTAAGACCTGTCCTGGGGAACACAAGCGTGAAGTCCTTCAACGCTCAGATAGCCGAGGGTGTCGGAAGTAAGATACGTATTAATCTCCTTTAACGTGTGCGTCGCCGCAATGAGATCGCGCCGCGAAGGGGTGTCTATCCCGTAGAAACAGGGATAGCACGTTGGAGGAGAACTTATACGAACGTGGATCTCCTTGGCTCCAACAGCCCGGATCATCTTGATGATCTTTCGCCCCGTGGTCCCGCGCACAATCGAGTCGTCCACCACCACAACACGCTTGCCGCTCAACACATCGCGCGTGGCATTCAGCTTCACTTTGACGCCGAAGTGGCGAATCGACTGCTGCGGCTCGATAAAAGTGCGGCCGACATAATGATTGCGGATCAGCCCCATCTCGAACGGAATTCCCGACTGCTCCGAGTACCCCAGCGCCGCCGGCACACCGGAGTCGGGGATGGGAATGACGATGTCGGCATCGACCGGATGCTCCCGCGCCAGTTGCCGCCCAAGCTCTTTTCTGGCCTGGTAGATGCTGCGGCCGCCGATGACCGAATCCGGCCTCGCGAAATATATATGCTCGAAAATACAAAACCGATCCGCCGCGGGCATAAACGGCTTATAAGTCTCCACCCCTTGAGAACTCACCACGACCATCTCGCCGGGCTCAACCTCGCGTAAAAACTCCGCTTCGATAAGATCTAAAGCGCACGTCTCGGAGCAGATCACCGTTCCGCCAACAGATCCCTTAAGCCTCCCAAGCGCCATAGGACGGATGCCGTGGGGATCGCGGACGGCAATCAACTTGTCCCGCGTCAAAAAGAGAATCGAATACGCGCCTCGAGCCTGCTTAAGAGCTTCCACGATCCGGTCTTCTATCTGTTCTTTCCGTGACCGCGCAATAAGATGAATGATGATCTCGGTATCCATCGAGGACTGGAACACCGATCCGGCGGCCTCAAGTTCTCTCTTGAGTTCGTAGGCGTTAACTATGCTGCCGTTGTTGACGATGGAAATGGACCCTTCCTCGAAATCGACTACAAGCGGCTGGGCATCCTTTAACTCTGAAACCCCCATGGTCGAATAACGCACATGGCCGATCGCGCTGCTCCCCGCGAGACGAGACAGGATTTCCTCGGAGAAAACGTCCGCAACCAGTCCCATTTCCTTGTGGAAAGTGACCACTTTACCGTCGGAACAGGCAATCCCGGCGCTTTCCTGCCCACGATGCTGGAGGGCGTACATACCAAGGTAGGTCAAATTTGCCGCCTCGGAATGCCCGAACACCCCAAAAATTCCGCATTCCTCGTGCCAGTGGTCCGACATACGCCCCTCTATCCTTCCAGCCCAAGTGACTTCGCAAAACCTTCCTTCCAGTCGTTACACAAATCCGACGCGCTAACCGACGCAACGCCTTTTATATCGATCCGCTCGCCGCCTACAAAACCAAGATCAGTTATTTTGATGCCAAATTTCGACGCCGCGCTTTTGAGAGCCTCTTTCCTGTCCGGACGGCAGGAAAGAATCACGACGCCCTGCGACTCCGCAAACATGGCAAAATCCGGCCGGATATCGCCGGGAAACGGGTTAGATACGGCGGCCCCAATCGGTCCGTCAGGCCGCGTGACGCAGCACTCGGCAAGAGCGCAGGCAAATCCTCCTTCCGCCAGATCGTGCGCGGAAGAAAGCAGGCTATCTTTCGCTGCGGCGCGCAAAAATCGCTGCAACGCCTTTTCGTGGGAAAGGTCGGGCACAGGCGGCATACCCGCCGTCTTTCCATGGACCTCCTTCAGGTACAAGGAGCCGCCAAGGCGCGCTTCGAGGCGGTCAGGGCCGGCCAAAAGGATCGCGTCGCCCGGGCTGTCAAACCACTGGACCAGCCGTTTCGAAGCGTCTTCTAAAAGACCAACTATGGCAACCGTCGGCGTGGGGTTAATCCCTTTCCCTCTCGTTTCGTTGTACAAAGAGACATTGCCCGATACCACCGGGATATCGAACGTTTCGCACGCTTTCGCCATACCCTCGATGGCGCAACCAAGCTGCCACATGATCTCCGGCTTCTCCGGATTGCCGAAATTAAGGCAGTTGGTCATGCCGATCGGCTCCGCTCCGGAGCAGGCGATATTACGCGACGACTCGCATATGGCAATCATCCCGCCTATGTAAGGGTCCAGCAGGCAGTAGCGGCTGTTGCAGTCAGCCGACAAGGCAATACCCTTGCGGGTTCCCTTTATCCGGATCACGCCGGCGTCGGAACCGGGAGACACCAGCGTGTTAGTGCGGATCATGTGATCGAATTGACGGAAGATCCACTTTTTGTCCGCCATCTCCGGGCAGCTCATAAGCCGCGTCCAGGTTTTAGCAAGGTCGGCGGGCGCCGGAATCGACGCGGGATCAACTTCTCGCTGCAGCGCGTCCTGGCTTTCGGGACGGGCGATCGGGCGATCGTACACGGGAGCCTGGTCCGTGATCGGCGCAACCGGGATTTCAGCAACCACTTCTCCTTTCCAGCGCACCCTCGCGATACCGTCTCCGGTCACTTCACCTATAACGCTTGCGTCAAGATTCCATTTTTTGAAAAGATCAAGCACTTCACTTTCTCTGCCCTTTTTCACAACCAAGAGCATCCGCTCTTGTGATTCGGAGAGCATCAGCTCATATGGAGTCATCCCTTCTTCGCGCTGCGGCACATTATCCAGGTCCATAAGGAAGCCGGTTCCGGCGCGGGAAGCCATCTCGAAAGAGGAGCAGGTAAGCCCAGCCGCGCCCATGTCCTGAATTCCCACGATCGCATCCGATTTCATCAGCTCAAGACACGCCTCAAGAAGGAGTTTCTCGATGAACGGGTCTCCCGCCTGAACCGTCGGACGATTCTCTTCGGATTTTTCGTCAAACTCCCCCGATGCCATCGTCGCGCCGTGAATTCCGTCGCACCCTGTCTTGGAGCCGACGTAAATGATCGGGTTACCGATGCCGGAAGCAAAACCTCGGCGGATATCTTCCGTTTTCAAAAGCCCGACAATGAAAGCGTTGACCAGTATGTTTCCGTCGTAGCTCTCATCAAAATAGACCTCGCCGCCCAGGGAAGGCACGCCGATACAATTGCCGTAATCGGCCATCCCCTCGACGCACCCGGCGACCAGATATCTGGTTCTCGGATGTTTAGGGGAACCAAACCTCAATGAATTGAGCGAGGCGATGGGACGCGCTCCCATGGTAAAAACATCGCGCGCGATGCCTCCCACCCCGGTCGCCGCGCCATGATACGGCTCGATGAATGACGGGTGGTTATGGCTCTCTATCTTGAAAGACACCGCCAGGCCATCGCCGATATCGACAACGCCGGCATTTTCCCCCGGCCCCTGAAGGACGCGCGGTCCCTTCACCGGAAATTTCTTGAGGTGTACACGAGAGCTTTTGTAAGAGCAGTGCTCGCTCCACATGACGGAAAATATGCCAAGTTCGGTAAAATTCGGTTCGCGGCCCATAATGGCGCGCACCCGGTCAAACTCCTCATTGGAAAGGCCGAATTCTTTCGCAAGCTCCGGGGTTACCGGTATCTCTTTCATTTCCCTTTCTCCTTGAGCCAGACAATCATGGAATCGAACAAAAGTTTTCCGTCGGTACCGCCAAGCTCTCGCTCGACGCGCCGCTCGGGGTGAGGCATCATCCCCAGGACATTTCCAGCCTCGTTGCAAATCCCGGCGATATTGCCGACGGAGCCGTTTGGGTTGGACGCGGCGGTCACGTTCCCTTTGGCGTCACAGTAGCGAAACACCACCTGCCGACGCTCCTCCAAAGCGGCCAAGGTGGCCGGATCGGCAAAATAGTTCCCTTGACGATGCGCCACGGGTATCCGCAAAACCTTGCCCGGCGCAATAACGCGCGTAAACGGAGTGCGATCTGCCTCGACCTTTACAGAGGCATCCTCGCAAACAAATCGCAACGATTCGTTCACGATCATCGCTCCGGGAAGCACCCCGGATTCGAGCAAAATCTGAAAGCCGTTACATACGCCGATGACCGGTCCTCCGCCATCCGCGAACCGGCGCACCGCCGCCATTACCGGGGAAAGCTTCGCAATCGCCCCCGGACGGAGATAATCCCCGTAGGAGGCCCCCCCGAAAATAACCACAGCGTCAAATCCCTCAAGGGATGATTGATTGTGCCAAACAAACTCCGCGTCAAGCCCCATGACATCTTTCAGCGCGAACGAAGCGTCGTGGTCACAGGTGGAACCGGGAAAAGTGAGAATAGCCGTCTTCATCACAACCCTCTTTACTCATTAATTTCGATCCGGTAATCCTCAATAACAGTGTTGGCAAGAAGCTGCCGGCACGCGTCGTCCAGCAGAAGCTGCGCCTTCTCCCGGCCAAGATCCTTCAGAACGACTTCCATGTACTTGCCTACCCGCACATCTTCCACACCCTCTATCCCCATGTTTGGCAGCGAGGATAAAATCACTTTCCCTTGCGGATCAAGCACTCCTTTTTTCAAAGTCACATAGATCTTCGCTTTCACGCCAACCCTCCTTTGGCCTTTTTGCCGAATACACGGCCAATGATAACGTCGATATTCTTCAGGTAGAAATTTATATCAAACAGCTCATCAAATTCATCTTTAGTCATAATGGAGCGGACCTCCTGATCTTTCCACAACAGGGAACGCAGCGGCCGCCCGGTTTTCCAGCACTCCATCGCCGAGCGCTGGACCACTTCGTAAGCCTTCTCTCTCGAATACCCCTTTGCGGCAAGAGCCAGCAAGACCCGCTGGGAGAAAAGCAGTCCGTTGGTGCTCTCCAGGTTCTTGCGCATCCGCTCCGGATACACAACAAGTTTCTCCATCATCCCTTTAAAACGCCCCAGCGCAAAGTGGAGAACAATCGTGGCGT
>WRHP01000064.1 GCA_009783195.1 Syntrophorhabdaceae bacterium
TCCGAAGCTTCCTTCTTCCCAAGTCGTGGCAGCTAACCACGACAAACCTAAAGATACAAGAGGCTTCTCCGCCGAGGCCGTCTCCGTTCGCCGTCCCTGGCTCACTTCGACTGCAGGCTTCCTTCGCTCTCACCGTCCAAGGCTTCCGCTCGGAACCCTATGCCCTCGTCGGAGAACCCCTTCCGCGATTTTTGTCCGCTGTGATGGATACTAGCTAAATCTTCTGTCAAGAATGTTGCGGGAATGAGCTTGAAACTATTATGAATCAACAGGTTGCTTTAATGGCCGTCATTAGGGATTAATGCCTGACGACGGATATGGGTTTAAGGCCGCCAAAGAGCGCTTATGGAATAAGCGGTTCCTCCGCGACAAATGACCGAAAGCCGAATGAGCCGTCGGCGTCGATATAGAAATAGCGATAGGCTTCTTTCCATAAAGGCAATACGGCCACAAGTTTTTTTCTTTCGCAGGCTTCCGTCTCTGTATCCGAACCACGATTGCTGTCTGCTCTCCTGTTTTGCGGCATCAGCTTTTCCTGGTGGAAGTGCCCCAGCAAGACGATGTCGGTTCCTTTTGCGAACAGATCCGCCGCATAACGCAGGCAATCATTTTCAGGGAACGACTCCTTGTTGCGCCGGTTGTGCCGCTTCAGCTTCCGTTCGAGCCGCTTTGCCATGGGAAGAAAGAACCAGCCGGGCAGGTAAGAAACCAACCTGTTGGCCAAGCGGTTCTTCGATATCGTTTTCCAGAAACGGTACCAGAGATCGGCCTTGTTCACCGTGTCTCCGTGGGACAAGTGGACCTGAAGTCCGCCAACCGTGAACCGTAGGTTGTCGCTGCATACAAGGTCCAGAGTAGTGCCCTCGTGTTCATGCCCCAGGTAGAAGTCACGGTTTCCCTCTACGCATACGATTTGCAGTCCGAGGTTTCGCAACTCCTTGAGGCGCGAAATGATCGGTTTTTGGAAGTCGAAGGTAAGCCCGGCGTTTCCAAACCACAGATCGAACATGTCTCCGAGAAGAAACATCGGGACGCCTTCGGCCGCGGCTTTCTCCGCCATTTTCACGAAGGCCCGGCTGTGGATATCGTCCTGGTTCAGATGGGCGTCCGCGAGAAAGACTGCCCTGAATGGCGTGAACGGGAGCGGGGTTTTCATACTCGATTAAAGATAGCACCGGTCGGAATGCGTTGGCATCATAATATCGGATGAATGGGGAATCGCGAAAAGTCTCTTCGCGATATGGAGAAACAGGAGCGGAGATTCTATGAAACAGTTCGACCTCGTGGTGATAGGAGGCGGTCCCGGCGGGTACGTCGCCGCCATACGGGCGTCTCAGCTTGGAATGCGCGTCGCCGTAGCCGAGCGTGACAAACCGGGCGGAGTTTGCGTCAACCGTGGCTGCATACCATCGAAGGCGATCCTGGCCTCGGCAGGACTTTTTGAGGACATAAAGAACGCCGCCGCTTTTGGGTTGCGTGTCCAGGGAGCGGAGGCGGACTACGGAGAAGTTATCCGGCGCAGCCGCAAAGTGTCCGACCGGATGTCTCGCGGTGTTGCCTACCTTTTCAAGAAAAACGGAATAGAGCTGTTTTCCGCAAACGCGATGGTTACATCCCCGACTACGGTGCGGGTGGGGGAGGAGGATCTGGAGGCAAAGAACATTCTCATTGCTACCGGGACTTCGGCTCGTGGCCTGCCCGGAATAGAGCCGAATGGCTGTGATGTCATTACCAGTGATGAGGCGCTGAAAGAAGAAACGCCGCCCAAATCGGTCACGGTGCTTGGCGCCGGAGCGGTGGGGGTTGAGTTTGCGTACATCTATCGAGCGTTTGGAGCGCAAGTTACGCTGCTGGAAATGATGGGCCAGATTCTTCCCGCTGCCGACCGCGAGGTGGCGGATGCGCTTGCGAAGGCGCTTAAGAAACAAGGAGTCCGAATTCTTACGCGCGCGTCCGCGAAGGGGTATGACAAAGAAAAGAAGGCGCTTACGGTGATTGTGGATGGCAAAGAGGAAATTCTCCAGGCGGAAAAGCTCCTGGTGGCCGTAGGCCGCAAGACAATGTGGGAAGGGATTGGGCTTGAGGAGTGCGGCGTTAAAGTCGAGAAAGGAATCATACAGGTTGACGACCGAATGCGCACCGCCTGTCCAACCATATGGGCGATTGGGGATGTGACCGGCGGGATGATGCTTGCGCACAAGGCGTCCGCCGAAGGAGTTGTCGTGGCGGAAGCGATGGCAGGGAAAGATTCCAGGCGTCCCGATCCGGATTTTATAGCGTCGTGCGTATACTGCCGCCCCGAAGCGGCTTCGATCGGGCTAACAGAGGAAGAGGCCAAATGCCGTGGAATCGAAGTAAAGGTTTCCCGGTTCCCATTCACCGCTCTTGGAAAAGCGGTTGCGACGGGGCACGCGGAAGGCTTCGTCAAGATGATTGCGGAAGAAAAAAGCGGCGAGTTGATAGGGTGCCATATCCTTGGATGCGGCGCGCCGGAAATCATCGGAGAGATGTCGCTTGGGCGGTCATTGAAAGCAACCTGGAGAGAAGTGGGGCACGCGGTGCATGCGCACCCAACGCTTTCGGAGGCGATCCGTGAGGCAGCTCTCATGATCGGCGGCGAGGCGATCGACATCTGACGCTTACGCTTTTTTACATCAGGTTTTTGGAATCCTTGAAAGGGGGCTTCGGGTAAGGCCGAAGACGCGTCGTGGATACCCTATGGCTTGGAGAGGTCGAGTATAGAGAGGCGCTTGACCTGCAATTCGATTACATGGAGCAGCGGGCGAAAGATAAAATCCCCGACACGCTTCTGCTTTTGACGCACCCGCATGTTTACACGCTTGGCCGGTCCGGAGACGAAGCGAACCTGCTTGTGCCCAAAGAGTTGCTTGCGTCAGAAGGAATACTTTTAGAGCGGGTAGGCAGAGGCGGCGATATCACCTATCACGGTCCGGGGCAGCTCGTGGGATATCCGGTCTTCAGGATGAAGAGGCCGGAAGTGCATCGGTTTGTCCGGTCTATAGAGACCGCACTGGTCGATGCGCTTGCGTGGTTTGATATCAAAAGCCATATTATTCCCGGCCTGACGGGAGTATGGGCGGGCGACAAGAAGATCGCGTCTATCGGGGTCGGCGTTCGTCGCCGGATTACATATCATGGATTCGCGCTGAACGTGGCGACGGACCTGTCTTATTTTCGGAAGATAAACATGTGCGGGCTTAAAGGGCGTGAAGTCACCTCTATCGCCGATCTTAAAGGGAGCGCTCCTCCGATGGCATTGGTATGCGCCAGGGTTTCCGCCGCTGCAGCCCGGCGTCTTTCGTGGGTCTCGTGACTGCGTCCGCGCGAAGGCCGGAATGGCTGAAAATCCGGCCCCCTTCCGGAGAGAAAACGGCGGAGGTATCAGGCGTTTTGCGGCGGCACAGGCTGCGCACGGTTTGCCGCGACGCGAGATGTCCCAATGTCGGAGAATGCTGGGGAGCCGGGACCGCCACCGTCATACTGCTGGGGGAGTTTTGCACACGAGGATGCGCTTTCTGCGGTATTCCATCCGGCACACCCGCGCCGCCTGATTTAACTGAGCCGGAGCGAGTGGCAAAGGCCGCGATGGAGCTTGGCTGGCGCCATGTTGTTCTCACATCGGTTACCAGGGACGATCTTCCAGATGGCGGGGCGGCCCATTTCGCTGCGTCCGTTAAGGCGCTCAGGGAAATTTCCCCGTCTGTGACGATAGAACTGTTGGTGCCGGATTTTGCCGGCGACATTGAGGCGCTTCGCGCGGTGGTCGATGCCGCTCCGGATATTCTGGCCCACAACATTGAGACCGTTCCAAGCCTCTATCCGGCTGTTCGCAGCGGCGCGGTATACACCCGTTCACTTGAGCTTATCCGCCGGACAGCCTTGATGCGCCCGGATCTTCCGCTTAAGTCCGGAATAATGGTTGGTCTGGGAGAGACGCAAGAGGAGGTGGTAGGGGTGTTCCGCGACTTGTATGATGCCGGCTGCCGCTTGCTTACGGTGGGGCAATATCTTCCTCCTTCAAAGAAGCACTTTCCTCTTGCCGAATACCTGCCGCCGGAGCGTTTCGAGGAATATGCCGCAATGGCGCGCGAGATAGGTTTTGCGGAGATACGGTCAGGCCCGCTTGTCCGCAGCTCCTATAAGCCGGAACAGGGCTGATTCTTCCATGCCGCGCTCCATTCTTCACCTTGACCTTGATGCTTTCTATGCCGCTGTTGAGGCTCTGGACCACCCTGAGCTAAAAGGAAAACCTGTGATCGTGGGGGGGACGGAGAACCGCGGCGTGGTTGCGGCCGCATCGTATGAGGCGCGCAAGTTTGGCGTGCGCTCCGCCATGGCGATTGCGCTGGCAAAGCGCCTGTGTCCGGATGGCGTATATCTTCCCGTCCGCATGTCGCGGTACGTGGAGATGTCCGGACAGGTATTTGATGTCTATGGGCGTTTCACTCCGCTGGTCGAACCGCTTTCAATCGACGAGGCGTTTTTGGACATCTCCGGATGCGAAAAATTGTTTGGATCAGCGCAGGAGACGGCCCGGAAGATCAAAGAAGCGGTCCTGAAAGAAACCGGGCTGATCGTATCCGCCGGGGCGGCGTCAAACAAGTTCATCGCCAAGATCGCGTCGGATGTGGGCAAACCCGACGGATTGGTCGTTGTTCCTCCGGGAGAGGAACAGGTTTTTCTTGACCCGCTTCCCGTGTCGAGGGTTTGGGGGGTTGGTAAAGTCACGGGGCAGGAGCTTGGGCGGATGGGAATCCGGACGATCAAGGATCTTCGCCGGATGCCGAAAGAGACTCTTGTTTCATCTTTCGGTGTGCACGGCGGGCAGCTATTTGCTCTGGCCAGAGGGATTGATGATCGCCCTGTTGAGACGGAGCGTGAAGTAAAGTCGATAGGTCATGAGGAGACCTACGGCCATGATTTGCTGCTTCGGGAGACTATGCGGCGGGAGCTTTTGACCCTTTCTAACCGCGTGGCGCAGCGGTTGAGGAAGGAAGGTTTTCGTGGCAAGACGGTTACGCTGAAGGTCAAATACGCGGACTTTGTCCAGGTGACTCGCGCGATTACGCTGCATAACGCTACGGACGACGGAGGGACGATCTATCGGTGCGCTCTCGACCTGCTGGTGGAGACAGAGGCGGGAGCGCGTCCGGTGCGGCTTATGGGAGTCTCGGTGTCGAAGCTGTCGAAGGCGGTGGACCATATTAAGGAAAGCCGCATGGAACAGATTCCGCTGTTTGGGCGGCCTGGAGCAACGGCCACGACGCGGGCGGCTTTGCCTGCCACGCCGGACCCGGCAAAGAAAGAGCGCTTAAACCGCGCGGTGGACGCTATACGTGAAAAATTCGGCTCCGGAAGGATCGCCCACGGAGTTTTCCCATCGGACGAAAAGCCCGACCGTTAAGCGGCGGATCAGCAATCTCCACCTTGATTTTCATTCGTATGCTGGATATATTGGTTTTCCCTCAAGGAGTGCCGAAGTGGTGGAATTGGCAGACACGCCATCTTGAGGGGGTGGTGAGGAAACTCGTGCGGGTTCAAATCCCGCCTTCGGCACCATAGCAAAACTTAAGGGGATTCCGGTTTTAATGCCGGAGCCCCTTTTTTCGTGTTTTTGGGATTTTGGGACAAATTTGGGACAGCCAGATTTTTTTCCGGAACGGGTACCCTGTTTAGCTTTGCAACTTGGTCCCTAAGATGGGTTTGGGCGGTAGCGATATAACCCATAGTTGT
>WRHP01000065.1 GCA_009783195.1 Syntrophorhabdaceae bacterium
TCAACAGCAGAAACAGAAAAATCTCCGAAAAATAATTCGGAGATTTTTTTGCCGCTTTGCATCCTTTTGCGGCCAGGTGCGCTCTTTCATAGGTACACAGGCTTTGACAGCCTGCTGCCGTACCTTGACAAACAGCCGGCACACGGCTCATAACGCCCCACCGGAGGTTATACAGGCTTTGCGGATAGCGTGCCATGATAGGAGCGCGCCCGCGGATCAAACAGCGCACAGCGCGGCCTGCCAATACGCGGCGACAACAAGGCGCAGGAAATGGGCCGGTGTGGGTGTGTTTATCTTTTGCGAAAGGAGACGAACGATGAGAGCAATAGAGGAATATCCCGACCTGCTTACCGTTCAGGATGTATGCACTATTTTGCGCGTCGGCCGTCGGACCGTATATCAGCATATCGGCGATAAGACGCTGCGATCCAGGAAAATCGCCGGCAAATACCGCATCCCCAAAATCAGCGTGATAAATTATATCCGTGAAATCAACGGGGATCTATGCTATAATGATTCCGGCGATGGCTCGGATGCACTCCATCAAACCTAAAAAGGGGTGTAATTATGAGCGAATTGTCATTATCAACGACCGAGGCAACAGAAATTGATATCCGGGGGTGTTTATCAAAGCCCAAGAAGTCCCAGTTCTATTCGGCTGTCCTGCAATGGAAAGACAGCCACGGGGAACCGCACCGCATATCCAAGACAACCAAGAAGGCCAAGCTGCATGAGGCTCATGTCGAGATGGCAAGGATGATCGAGGAGCTTAAAGAAGAGCTTCGGACCGCCTCGCCTGGAACCGTCTTTGTGGATTTTCTCAAACATTGGTTAGAAACCGTGATTGTTCACGAAGTAGAGGAAACCACCTATGTCGGCTACCAGCTCAACATGAGTAACCACATCATACCGTATTTTGAACCCTTAAAACTCCGCATTAAAGATGTGCGCCCTGTGCATATCACGCAATTCATGGAGTACAAGATCAAGTACGGCAGTGAAAAGAGCGGACCGCTGAAGGCCGGATCGGTGTCGAGGTACTATGCCAATCTGAAGACGGCCTTTGACTACACAATGAAGGAAGAGCTTGTCTTCAGCAATCCGGCGCGGTTGGTAAAACCCCCAAAAGACAGCCCGGAAAACAAATTCGTGGCGCAGTGGCTTTCCTTTGAGGAGATCACAAGGCTATGGAAAGTCGCAAAGAGCGACATAGCCTTCCCGGCTATTTTTCTGGCATCCATCTACGGATTCCGAAGAGGCGAAGTTTGTGGGTTGAAATGGCCGCTGGTTCGGTTCGAGAGTCGGATCATGCAAATCTTTGAAACCCGCACGCGGTCCAACCGGGAGATCACCAAAGGCACGAAGAACAAACCCAGCCGGAGATCCATGCCCATCATGGAAGCTGTGGAACAATACCTGCGGCTGCTGCAAATGCAGCAGGAAGAACGCCGTGAATTTTGCGGTAATTCGTGGATAGACAGCGGTTATGTGGTAGCAAACGAAATAGGGGAGCCGTTATCCTTTAACACGATCCAAAAGAACTACAAGAAACTGTTAAAGCAATGCGGGCTTCCCGATGTTCGCTTCCATGACCTCAGACACAGCGTAGCGACCTACCTTCTTGAAATCGGGATTCCGATTGAGGAGGTTTCCGCATGGTTGGGACACAGCAGCATAGCCACCACCGCCAAGGTGTACGCCCACGTCAATATAGGGATACGCCGAAACGCAGCCAAGACCCTTGACAAACTGTTAGGATTCCAAGAGACGGAGAAAAAGGCTGAAAGCATTGAGCGGGCATTAAGTGAAATGTTCCGCGAATTGTTGGAAAGCATCCGGGCTGAAATAGAGGAACGAAAAGCCGGCTCCGTTCGAACCTTAGAGAATCCGGTAAAGAACGAGGCGGAAACGGCAAAAAAGCCGTTCGAAGTTTCGTTCGAACCTGCCCTTGTTTCGCCAGTTTGAGTGTGAAGAAACGGAGAGGTAATTGAAGGTGGTTCGAATGGTGGTAAAACAGAGCAATACACGATACCACAAAAGAAAAAGCCCCGAAACCCAGCAGTTTCAAGGCTTTGGCGGAGAGGATGGGATTTGAACCCATGTTACGTTTTAGCGTAAACACGATTTCCAGTCGTGCTCCTTCGGCCACTCGGACACCTCTCCAAAACACCAATATTCACTTGTGACACACGATTTCCAGTCGTGCTCCTTCGGCCACTCGGACACCTCTCCAAAGCGTGTTATGCTGTTGTGACGCACGGTTTCGTTGTCGCGCAACGCTGTCATTATACTGGACAGATAACTCCTTGTCAATCCTTTTTCTTTTGAGTTATGGCCTAGATTGGCCGAATAGGAGGTCGGGTCCGCCAAATTTAAGAAAAAACCCTTGTCATTTCCGCAAGCATCGTATATAATACTGTCTTAAGCTGAGAACACACAGATTGGAGAGTTTGAAATATGAGCATCCGCAATTTCTGCTTGCTGGGACATGGCAGCGAGGGCAAAACATCCCTCGCGGAAAGCATCCTGTTTTCCACCGGCGGCGCGGACCGCTTGGGCAAGGTGGCCGACGGGAACACCGTCTGCGACTTCGACCCCGAGGAGATACGCCGCAAGATCACCATCTCCGCAACGCCTGTCCCTGTTGATTTTGGCGGGTGCAAACTCAATGTCATCGACACGCCCGGATATTTTGACTTCACCGGCGAGGTGCTGCAAGGGTTGCGCGTCGCCGACACCGCCGTCATTGTCGCCAGCGCCAAAAGCGGCGTCGGCGTCGGCGCCGAAAAGGGCTGGAAGAACAGCGCGGGCAAATCGCGCTTCCTCTATGTATCGAAAGTGGATGAGGAAAACGCCGACTTCGCCGGCACATACGCGGCTTTGCGCGAACGCTTCGGCATTTCGGTCTGTCCTGTCGTTATCCCCGCGTCAAAAGGCGATAAAGTTACCGGCGTCATCAACATCGTCACCGGAAAGGCATACGCCGTAAACGGCGGGAAAACCGCCGAGACGCCCATACCCGCCGACATGGCCGGGACGGTGGAAGAGTATCTGGAGATCCTGCGCGAAAACGTCGCCGAAACCGACGAGGCGCTGATGGAAAAATTCTTCGGCGGCGAACCCTTTACGGCGGAGGAGTTTACCAAAGGGCTGCGCGAAGGCGTGCTGTCCGGTTCGGTCACGCCGGTCTTCTGCGGCTGCGCCATGACCGGGCTGGGTACCGACCAATTGCTGCAAGGGATCGTTGACTACGCTCCCGCCCCCGGCGACGCGGGCGACGAAATGACCGCGGACGGCAAGGCCTATAAGCAGGACCCCGCCGGCCCGCCGGTGCTGTTTGTATTCAAAACTTTGATCGATCAGTACGGCAAGTTCAGCTTTTTTAAGGTCATTTCCGGTACGGTCAAGGCCGATATGACGCTGCAAAACGCGCGAAGCGGCCAACAGGAGAAACTGGGCAGGCTGTTCGTGGTCAAAGGCAAGAAGAACACCGAGACCGCGGAACTCAAATGCGGCGACATCGGCGCGGTTTCCAAGCTGGCCGACACAAAAACCGGCGATACGCTCGGCGGCGCCGCGCTGAAGGGAATCAGCTTCCCCGAACCGTGTTATGCTCTGGCGTTCGCGCCTAAGGTCAAAGGCGGTGAGGAGAAGATCGCTCTGGGACTCACCCGGATGGCGGAGGAGGATCTCACCTATACGGTCAAAAACGACGCGGAGATCCGGCAGTTTGTCGTTACCGGACAGGGCGACATCCATCTCGATGTTCTCTGTTCGCGTCTCAAGAGCCGGTTTGGCGTTGACGTCGAGACCGAGACGCCGAGAGTGGCTTACCGTGAGAAGATACGAAAGAAAGTCACCGGCATTGAGGGTAAGCACAAGAAGCAGTCGGGCGGCCACGGGCAGTTCGGCCTGGTTATCATGAACTTTGAGCCGAGCGATACCGAGGAACTTATTTTTGAGGAAACGGTTGTCGGCGGCAGCGTACCGAAGCAGTTTTTCCCCGCTGTCGAAAAGGGACTGCGCGAGCGGATCCAGCGCGGGATGCTGGCCGGGTATCCGGTGGTCTTCCTCAAAGCGACGCTGACCGACGGCAAATACCACGACGTGGACTCGTCCGAAATGGCGTTCAAGCTGGCCGCGGGACTGGCCTATAAGGCAGGTCTGCCGCAAGCCAACCCGGTTCTGTTAGAGCCGGTCGGGGCGCTGAAGGTGTTTATCCCCGACGCCTATATGGGCGACATCATCGGTGACCTCAACAAGCGCCGGGGCCGCGTGATGGGGATGAACCCCGCCGAAGACGGCGGCCAGACCGTCGAGGCCGAGGTGCCGATGGCCGAGATGCACTCTTACGCGATAGACCTGCGCTCGATGACACAGGGGCGCGGTTCTTTCTCGCTCAAGTTTGAGCGCTATGAGGAAACGCCGCCCAACGTACAGGAAAAGGTAATCAAAGAAACCAAACTGCTCGAGGAAGAGGAGGAATAAACCCATGAGGCTGCTTACTCGGTCGGATTTCGACGGATTGGTCTGCGGCGCCCTGCTGAAGGAACTTGGGGTAATCGACCATTGGAAATTTGTCCATCCGAAAGACATTCAGGATGGGCTGGTGGAGGTCAGCCCGGACGATGTGCTGGCCAACATCCCGTATGTCAAAGGCTGCGGCCTTTGGTTCGACCACCATACAAGCGAACACGAGCGGCTGGGCGACATCCAGTTTGAAGGGGAAAGCCGCCTTGAAGACAGCGCGGCCCGCGTTATCTATGAGTATTACGGCGGAAAGTCCCGTCTGCCGAATATGGAAGAAATGGTCATCGCGGTCGACAAGGTGGACGCCGCCAAGCTGACTGTCGATGAGATCCTGCATCCAAAAGACTGGGTCCTGCTCGGGTATTTGATGGACCCGCGCACCGGTTTGGGGCGGTTCCGCAATTTCCGCATCAGCAACTACGACCTGATGGCGAAACTGATAGACGCCTGCCGCGAGCAGAGCATCGACCGGATTCTGGCCGATCCGGACGTGGCGGAGCGTATCGTGCTGTACAAAGAGCAGAACGAGCAGTTCAAAGAGATGGTACTCAAGCATACCCGCACCGACGGCAATGTTATCATAAGCGATTTGCGCGGCGTCGAAACCATCTATACAGGCAACCGCTTCCTCGTATACAGCCTCTTCCCGGAGCAAAACATATCGCTTTGGATCGTTGACGGCCGCGCCAAGCTGAATGTTGCCATCGCCGTGGGACACAGCGTCATCAACCGGACGTCCAAGACCAATGTAGGCTCGCTGCTGCTGGAGTACAACGGCGGCGGACACCGTCAGGTTGGCACCTGCCAGGTGCCGTACAACACATCGGACCAATCCATCGCAAAATTGGTGGCGCGGATCAAAGCCGACGGCTGACAGATTAAATTTGTCTTTACAAAGTCATTATATCTGTTATAATGTAAAAGCCGTCACAAAACAGCGGTCTACACACGGCTCCATGGTTGCGTTGATAGAGCGCCCATCCTAGTTACAAGAATCTAAAATCTAACAATTTCCATTCGCCATGAAAAGTTGCGAAAACAACTTCATAATGGCGAGTAAGGGCTCTTAGCTCAGTTGGTAGAGCGCCGCGTTCGCAATGCGGAGGCTAGGGGTTCGAATCCCCTAGAGTCCACCAAAGACGGACAATAGAATG
>WRHP01000066.1 GCA_009783195.1 Syntrophorhabdaceae bacterium
ACATGTCTATTATTGGCGCTGCCATGCGAAAACTCGTTCATCTTTGCTTCGGCGTGCTCAAAAATCAGCTTCCTTATCAACCCAATTACGCTCCAAAGGGGTTGACAGGGTAGACGGTATCTCCGCGATGTCCGATGTGATTTATGTCACCCAAATCTTCCTCCATAAATACTGCGGAAATGGGCTTGAAACCATAATGAATCAACAGGCTGTTCTAATAACCGCCACCAAGAATTAATGCCTGATGACGCATCCGGGTTTATTCTGATTCTCGGCACTGAGAGCGCCGGTTTCGGACCTCGGGCCGTTTCGATTATGGACCTGTTTCCGCAATCCCGCTCCTGAGAGGCGTAACCCGGATGGCGCCGGTTGCGGGGTTCCGGTCGCAGGCAACCGAAATGCCGTATGCCGCGCGGATGTTTTCCGGCGTCAGCACCTCATCGGGCGTCCCTTGGGCCGCCACCTTTCCGTCTGACAAAAGAACAATCCGCTCGCCATACTCCGCGCACAGCGACAGATCGTGGGAGGCAACCAGCACGGCACAGCCGCGATTTTCCGAAAGGCGAGCGACAACCTCGTAGAACGCCACCCGGTGACGGATATCGAGAAACGCCGTGGGCTCATCAAGCAGCATCACAGCCGCCCCTTGCGCTATGGCCCTGGCAACGACAGCCCTTTGCCGCTCCCCGGCGGAAATCTCTGAAAGCGGACGATTTTTAAAACAGGCAAGCCCGGACATGCTCAACGCGCCGTCAACCCGCTCACGGTCTTCACGCGTCATCCCGCCGAAAAACCCTTGATGCGCGAACCGGCCAAGAGCAACGTACTCTTCGACGTTCATCGGAAAATCTGTTGGCGGGCTCTGTCCCGCCGCCGACAGAAGCCGCGCCATCGCGCGGCGCGGATACGACAATGGGTTACGGTCAAACAGAAGCGCTTCGCCCCGGGACGGACGCAGCATCCCGGACAAAACCCCGATCAGCGTACTCTTACCCGCTCCGTTAGGCCCCAAAAGAATCGTCACTTCGCCGGGGTAAAGATCAATATCCACTCCCCGCAAAACATCCAGGTCGCCGTACCGGAAAAAAACGTCACGCGCGGACAGCGACGGCTTCATGACCGCTTCCCGCCGCCTCGAAGAAGAACGAGGAAAAACGGCGCTCCGGCAAGCGCCGTAACCGCGCCGACAGGCAACTCCCCGGAAGGAGACACCGTTCGCGCGATCAGATCGGAGAAGACAAGAAACGCTCCTCCCATCATGAAAGCCGCCGGGAGCAGCCGCCGGTGCCCGGAGCCTACGATAGTCCGGGCCGCGTGAGGAACGATCAGCCCCACGAAACCGATGAGACCGGATACCGCGACGACAGATCCGGCCAAAAGCGACGCCACAAGATAAACCATCGTCTTTGCCCGTTCGACATCCAGCCCCGCGTGGAACGCTTCCTCCTCTCCCAACAGCAGCAGATCAAGCCCCCTGGCAAGAAGAAACAACGCGAGCGCCCCCAGCGCAACATAAGGAAGAAGGATCATCACGCGGGTATTGGTCCCATGCCCAAGGTCTCCCATCAGCCAATACAAAACGCCGGGAATCTTGCCCGGCGGAGACAGCGACACCATCAACATGATGACCGCGTTGAGAAACGCTCCCACAACCACTCCCATAAGGATCAGCCGCTCCGGCGTCGCGGCCTTGCTTTTGCGCGCAAGCAGAAACACCACGAGCGCCGAAAGCGCCGCGCCGGCAAAAGCGCACGGAGGAACGGCAAAAGACGCGTTTTGCGAAAGAAATAACGTTGCCGTAAGCGCCCCGACAGCCGCCCCTCCCGATACGCCAAGTATGTAAGGATCGGCCAGCGGATTGCGAAGCAGCGCTTGAAACGCCGCGCCAGAGGAAGCCAAAGCCCCGCCAACCAGCACGCCAAGAAGCGCCCGTGGAAGCCGCAGCAGCAGAACAACTCTGGAGCCGGCATCGTCGCCGCCGCCAAGCAAAGCTCTGGCTATATCCCTTAAAGAAACCGGCATCGGCCCGGTCGCCACGGACAGCGCCACCATCCCGCAAAGCGCCGCAGCAAGCCCAGCCAGCACCGCCCCAAACCGAACGGCGTTTCCCTGCTCCCGCTTCATTGGTTTCCGCCACGGCGGCCTGAAAGCTCCGTCAGGACAGCCGATACTTTTTCAAGCGCGGTCACCAGCCTTGGCCCCGGCCGTGTTACAAGGTCGCCATCGACGAGAAATACAAAACCATCACGGAAAGCGGGGATCTCCTTCCAGCCCATCACCTCCGGAGAAAACCGCTCCACCCCTTTCATTGCCGCAACAAAGATTACGTCGGGGGCGGCGGCAATCAGCTCTTCTATGGAAAAACGGGGATACCGGCTCCGGAAAGCGCCGGCCGCGTTACGCGCCCCGGCAAGCTCAAGCAGCTCGTCCATGAAGGTTCCGCTTCCCGCCGCGATAATTGGCGATGTCGAGACGACAAACAACGCTCTGGGAGCGGCTTTACCATTCCTGTCAACGGCGGAGCGAACAGCCTCGACGCGGCGCGCAAGCTTTGCCGCTTCCGCGCGTCCTCGTCCGGCGTCGCCAAGAAGCGTCCCGAGGCGCTCGATCGTCTCGAAAACCGCCCGGATGTTCTGCGGCGCGACAGCGAAACAAGGGATTCCCATCCTCTCCAGCGCCAGAACCCTTTCGCGGGAGTTGCCGTCCGTTGTGCAAAGCACGATGTCGGGAGAAAGGGCGACTATCCGCTCAACATCGGAATCGGCCATTCCGCCGACCTTTTGCAAGGAAGAAGCGGCCCGCGGGTAATTACAAAACCTGGTAACGCCTGTCAGAGCGCTCTCTTTTCCGAGCAGGAAGACAATCTCCGTGAGGCTTGGAGCCAGCGAGACTACGCGGCGCGGAGGAGCGGAAAGACGAACAGCCACCCCCCGGTCATCCCGTATCTCCAGCGGAAAACTATCGGCGGCAATTACGGAAAAAAGCGGCCACAAAAGGAGAAACAGCAACAGCGCGGGCGGGAAAAACCATCGTGTCCGCCGGAACCCCATAGCCTTCAGGCGACAACGGATGCCAAGAAAACGCTTCCCGCCACAAGAAAAAACATCAGGAAGTACGGGAAACCATGTAGTCGGAAAGAACCGCCAGGGCGTCCCGCGCCTCCGAGGCCGGCAGCTCCAGCAGGTATCGCTTCCCCCGGCGGATAAAATCGTCGGCGCGAGAAGCGGTATATTCCTTGCCGCCGTTGCGATCGACCAGCCCGGCAAGAAAAGCTATGTCGCGCTCTCCCCGCTCCTTTTCCGCAAGCACTTTTTGGGCGCGCTTGCGTTCCACAGCGCTCACATTCTGAAGAGCATGGAGAAGCGGAAGCGTTATCTTTCCCTCGCGAAGATCCTGGAAAGGGCGCTTACCAAGCTTTTTTTCGGTGCCGGCGTAGTCAAGGATATCGTCCACCAACTGGAACGCCATGCCTACGCACCGACCGTACCCGGACAGCGCCTTTCGTATCCGCTGGTCGGCTCCCGCAAGCGCGGCTCCCGTTTCGCTGGCAGCGGCTATCAACGACGCGGTTTTGCGGCAAATAACATCGAAGTACTGCTTTTCCGTGATCCCGCCATCCCGCGTTTTTGTAAGCTGCAACACCTCTCCTTCGGTGACGGAAACAACGGCTTTCGCGTAGATCTTGTGTACGTTTATATCGCCGTCGTCGATCATCAATTGCGAGGCGCGGGCAAACAGGAAATCCCCCACGAGAATAGAAACGGAGTTTCCAAACACCATGTTGGCGGAAGGCTTGCCGCGCCGGACCGTCCCCATATCGACAACGTCATCGTGCAGCAGCGTAGCGGTGTGTATATATTCCGTCACCACCGACATGACAATGCGGCGAGGACCGCGATAGCCGCACGCGTCCGAACACAGCAGCAGCAAAGCGGGGCGAATCCGCTTCCCGCCCGACATTGTAATGTGCTTCCCCACAACAGGAATCAAAGGCGCCGCGGATTTGATGTTGGAAGCTAAAGCCCGCTCCACCGCGCACAGATCCCGCTCCAGGTAACGAAAAACGTCGTTGATGTCGATTGTCGTTGCCCCCTCGGAAGATCTTATTATTTTACAAGATTCACGAGCAAACCGGCCATTGTTCAATTACGATGGGGAGAATGTATATCCGGAAAGACACATGGCGCTTGCGGGCGAAAAAAGAAGGGTACCGTTCCCGGGCTGTTTACAAATTAGCCCAGATTGCGGAAAAGGAAAAAGCTATCCGCCCCGGAAACCGCGTAATCGACGCGGGCGCGGCTCCGGGAGGATGGAGCCAGCTCCTGCTCGAACTTGTAGGCGAAAAAGGAAAAGTCGCGGCGATAGACCTCCTCCCGATGGACCCGCTCTCAGGCAACAATTTCCGGTTCTGGCGAAAAGATCTCGCCGACCCCGCGCTTTCCGGCGAACTGCTGGAGTTCCTTGGCGGCCGTGCCGACATCGTCCTGTCGGACGCCGCGCCAAACACCACCGGCTCCGCTTTCACCGACCAGGTACGCTCCGCCGACCTGGTGCGAACAGTCTTTTCTCTTGCGCGTGAAACACTTAAAAGCGGAGGCACTTTCATCGCCAAGATCTTTACCGGAGCTGAAAGCGACACGGTTTTTGCCGAACTCAAACCTTTCTTCCGTGAACTGCGGCGGGTCCGCCCGGAAGCGACGCGTAAGGAATCATTTGAACTTTATCTGCTTGGCAAGGGGTTTAAAGGGGGCTGAAAGCGCCGGTGCGGGTCATCCCGGTTTGTCCATCGTGGCTTTGCCTTACTTTTCGGCTATCCGGATTTGACTGTGAACAAACACGAACAAATACAGATCTCCGACTTTTTTAAGGGTTAGAAAAAATAGCGTTTTCAATCGAGATCACACAACCGTTAGCTCTATAGAACGCCGTGGTTATCTCCCCGGAAACGCTAATAGTTTTGCCAACCGAAAGCTTTTTTATACTTTCTTTGCTATATGTGCTGGCATGAACTGTAATTTGGTCAACGCTTAGGGCAACTACGTAACTAGTTTTACTGTATCTTGGGGTGTACCATATTACGTGTTCTTTAACCGACAACACTTCGCCTGTGGTAGTAAGGCGTTTGCCGATATAAGTGCTTTTTGCTTGTACTTGATTGCTCCTCACGGATCGACAGATTTGCGGCAGCGTTTCTGTTACCGTTGCGCTTTTGACAAATCGATTCCAAATTGCACTGCCCAAGGCCATGACCAAGACTATTGCAAGCACGACAACTACTGGCATAGGGCTTTCCTTCATCTTCATCGTCATTTATTTTACCCCCTGCCTTTATTAG
>WRHP01000067.1 GCA_009783195.1 Syntrophorhabdaceae bacterium
AGAGACAGAGGGAGGCCGAGAGCAAGAAACAGAGCGGGCATACACGCGAAAATCGTATCCATCAAAGCAGAGACACCACAGGAAGCAGCCTTAAGCAAGAGACCTTTGTTGCGAAAGCAGGCAAGAGAAAACCGCATTCACCACAGCGGCCATCGGAGTAGAGGTTTTGTTTGAGCGAGATACCTCTCCTGAAAGTGCCTCTGTTTCGCAGTGTAGCCATGGATGGCACGCAAACGTACCTGAAGGAGAGAGTATCGAGCGAAAAAAGCTCCCATGCGATGTCCGCTGCATTGAGGCGTACAGCAAAGATGCTTTGCAAACGTACAAGTCTCGCGCGAAAGATGCCGCTCCCGGCGATGTCCGCGTAGCGCGAACCAATACGGCGCCTCGACAATCAGGCATCCGGACCGTATAATCCTTCTTCCTAACAGACAATTTGTGAGGATATCGCCATGATCACTACCGCGGAAGAACGAGTCGTTGAAAAAACCAGCTCGATGGATTTGCGTGATGTTGTCGGAAACACGCCGCTCATTGAGCTGCGAAGCGTAAGCCCCAATCCGCGGGTGCGTATCCTTGCAAAACCCGAAGGCGGAAATCCGGGCGGCTCGGTCAAGGATCGTCCGGCTCTTTACATGATCTCCAACGCGGAGACTCGCGGAGAACTCACCCGCGAGAAAACAATCCTTGAACCCACCTCCGGCAATACCGGTATCGCAATCGCAATGCTTGGCGCGGCCCGCGGCTACCGCGTAAAACTTGTCATGCCGGCATGCGTCAGCATGGAGCGCCGGGCGGTGCTTTCCGCGTTTGGCGCCGAACTGGTCCTTTCTCCCGCCCAGCAAGGTACCGACGGAGCCATCCGGATGGCCCGCAAGATATTGGAAGAAGCTCCGGACAACTATTACATGCCAAACCAGTACGCAAACCCCGACAACCCGCTTGCCCATTACGAAACCACGGGACCGGAGGTTCTCCGCCAGACCGGCGGGGAGATCGACTGCTTCGTCGCGGGCATGGGAACAGGCGGAACGCTGATGGGGGTTGGCCGGTATATGCGCGAGAACGCGCCAGAAACAAAGATTATCGGGGTGGAACCATGCCTTGGGCACTGTATCCAGGGGTTGAAGAACATGAAAGAAGCGATCGTGCCTCCCATTTATAAAGAGGAAATCCTCGACCACAAGATCGTGGCGCAGGATGAACCGGCTTTTCTTACCGCGCGCAAACTCGCGCTTGAAGAGGGGCTGTTCGTGGGAATGTCAAGCGGCGCCGCCGTATACGGAGCAATCGAGGCCGCCCGCGATATGAACTGCGGCACAATCGTGGTTTTGCTGCCCGACCGAGGGGATCGTTACCTGAGCACTTCCCTGTTCCGCTCCACCTGTGGAAAATGCCCTCCTTAAAAGTACATGTCTGGCATTGAGCGGAACTATATTCTCCAGATAGACAACTTGCGCAAATTGATAAGATCGCCCAAGACTTTTGATTCGGCGATTGAATCGGCGCTTGAGATTCACGCTATCTCACACTCAAGCAAGGTTTCATCCGGCGGCATTCCCACGTTTTATGATGGCTTGCTGGACGGGCTGGCAGACGAAGATTATAGCGTAGCACCTACCGGGAAAAACGAAACCATAGCGTGGCATTTATGGCATATAACCAGAATCGAAGATTTGACCGGCAATCTTCTTATAGCGGAACAATCTCAAGTTTTCAGTGACGAATGGATGGCCAGGTTAAATGTGACCGTCAAAGACACCGGCAACGCAATGACCGACAGGCAAATCATTAGCTTTAGCGAACAGGTAAACAAACATGAATTGACCAATTACCGCAACGCGGTAGGTTGCCAGACTCGTAAAATTTTACAGTCTTTAAACCCAAGCGACCTGAAACGAAAACCCAGGGCCGAATATTTAGCGCGGCTTGTCGGCGAAGGCGGTTTGCTGGAAAGCAAAAAATCAATATGGCTCAAAGATTTTTGGGGAAGACATACTGTGGCGGGGCTTATATTGCTGCCGCTAACACGCCATCAAATGATGCATCTGCCTGACAGCATTACAATCAAGCAATTTATAAAAGAAACCCCCTTCAAGCCTTGCGGCCGGAAGGGGGTTTGAACAGATTCCGGTTTTTACCGGAACAACCTTCGCTTGAATTACTTGCCTTTGGCAAACTCTTCCATGAAACCCGCCAGCGTATCCACCCATTCGTAAGAAGCCGCATTGTAAATGGAGGCGCGGATGCCGCCCACCGAGCGGTGGCCCTTGAGCCCGACCATCCCGCGCTTTTTCGCCTCGGCAATAAACAACTCCTCCAGTTCGGGAGTCGGCAGCCGGAAGACCACATTCATCAACGACCGGCTTTCCTTTTCAACCGGAGAGCGGTAGAACTGCGGATTCGCGTCGATGGCGCCGTACAGGCGAGCGCCTTTTTTACGATTTGCCTCCTCTACTTTCTGTAAGCCGCCAAGACCCTTGAGCCACGAAAGGACGTTGCGGATCATGTAAATGCCAAACGTCGACGGAGTGTTGTAGAGAGACTTGTTCTCGACGTGCGTGCGGAACTGGAAGATCTTCGGTATATCCTTTCTCCCCTTCTCGACCAGCTCTTTTGAGATCACAACAACCACAACACCGGACGGGCCGATGTTCTTCTGGGCGCCCGCGTAAGCCAGGCCGAACTTGCCGATGTCTAATGGACGCCACAGAAAATCGCTGGACATGTCGGCGATGAGCGGCACGACGCCTGTTTCCGGAAACGGGCGGGAGCCGTCCGCGTTAAACTGCACCCCGTGGATCGTCTCGTTCGAGGCAATATGGCAATAGGAAGCCGCCGGGTTGATCTTGATATCGGAAGGCGCGGGAACGCGGGTATATTTCTTTTCCTTGCCCTCTCCCTCCCCGTAATTATCCACGGCGATGCTTGCGCCAAACATTGACGCGACCGCCTTGGCCTCTCCCAGCGCCTTTTCTCCCCAAGCTCCGTTCACAAGGTATTGAGCCGTCTGCCCCTTGTCGAGGATGTTCATGGGAATCTGGGCAAACATCTGCGTGGCCCCGCCTTGAAGAAACAGCACCTCATGGGTCGCGGGAATCCCCAAAAGCTCCCGCAAAAGAGCGATAGCCTCGTCGTGTACGGCTTCGTACTCCTTGCCTCGATGGCTGTGTTCCATCACGGACATGCCACTGCCGGCAAAATCAAGAAATTCCTCTTTTGCGCGCTCCAGCGCGGGCAGCGGGAGCGCCGAGGGTCCGGCGTTGAAATTGATCTTTCGGTTCATGAGAGCCTCTTTACGGCGCGGCCAATATTTCCGCGAATCGCGCCTCTTTTCCAGTCGCGGGCCGGTAAACATCAATCGGTTTTTTTATTTTCACAAGGCGGCGAACAACCGTCAAGACGCTGTGTGGAAATATGATCAAAGAGTAGACAGACCCATATGAATCAGTCTCAGGCTTGAACGGTAAAAACGCGTTTTTGATTGACCGGTTTTTATCAAGGCAATCAAAATATGGATAATCTGGCGATTTACTGGTATATTTACGCATCGAACTTATAATAATCCGCCATTGGCGCCGCAGGAGGGACGCAATGAAACACGCCCTTTCCATAGCGATTCTCGTAGCGCTTTTATGTATCTTCCAACTCGCGCCTGTTAGCGCGTCAGACAAAAGCATCGGTTTTGTGCAAAGCGTTTCCGGTGAAGCTTACATCCATCGGGGCGGCGCAAAAATATCCGCCGATACGGGTACGCAGCTTCACGTAGGCGATACTCTTTCGACCGGATCTGACGGATCAATGGGTGTTGTATTCAGCGACGAATCTTCCGCCTCCATGGGTCCAAACAGCAACTTCGTCATAAACAAATTCGAGTTTTCCCCCAACGAAGGAAAATTCGGGGTTTTGATTCGCATTACAAAAGGAACTTTCACCTATCTGACCGGGTTAATCGGGAAGCTGTCTCCAGAATCCGCCCGATTTGAAACACCGACATCCACCATAGGCATCCGCGGAACACACTTCCTCATCAATGTCGAGGAACCCGTAACCTCTCAGTGAGTACGAATGCCTGAACGGAAAACAAACTTTTCTTACATACGAGCGCGGATAATATTTTCCGCGCTCGTGGCATTCCTGCTCTTTCTGCCTTCTTGCGCGACGGCTCCGCCAACGCGGGACACGATCGTTTTGCTGCCCGACGCATCCGGTAAAATCGGCTCCATCATCGTTTACAGCGGGGGAATAGAAGTCCGTCTTTATAAAAAGGGCCACGCCGTAACCGTCGAAGAAGGATCGCCCCCAAGCACGCCGTTCTTGATGACCACGGACGAGATCATATCGCTTGCGGGTCCGGCTATTGACGCGCATCCGCCGCACCCAACGCAATATGTCCTCTATTTCGAGTACGACTCGGACGAGCTCACAAAAAATTCCATGATCCTGTTTAACGGCATCATAAGAACCGCCAAGAATAACAACCCGGTCCGCATCAATATTGCCGGGCATACCGACACCGTCGGAAACCATGAGTACAATTTGCAGCTTTCTTACAAACGCGCAAAAGCAGTGGCCAGCCTGCTCTCGGCGCAAGGCGTGGACACCTCCGTCATATATGTCACCTACTACGGCAAAGAAATCCCCCTCATCAAGACAGGCGACCAGGTCCACGAACCGCGCAACCGTCGGACCGAGGTAACAATCAGGTAAGTGCGAATACCAAAACCAAGGACTCTTCTCGTTCCGGCGGCGGGCATTTTGCTGACTTTGGCTATGGGGATGCTTTGCCTCGTGCCTCCGCAGCTATTCGTATTCCTCGACGAAAAGATCTACGACTCCTTTCTTAAAGCGTCCCCCCGCCAGTCGGCGTCCGACTCGGTCGTTATCGTTGATCTCGACGAATCCAGCATCGCGGTTCTCGGCCAGTGGCCATGGCCGCGCTACCGGGTGGCCCAGCTTCTCGACAAGATCCATGCCGCCGGCGCCTCCGCCGTGGGACTCGACATACTCTTCTCCGAACCGGACAGAACTTCGCTTGAACTGCTTGCCAGGGAAATACGCCAGGACATGGGAATAAATATTTTTCAGGAAAAGACTCCGCT
>WRHP01000068.1 GCA_009783195.1 Syntrophorhabdaceae bacterium
TAGCCGGAGGGATACTGGGGTTTTGGCTGTATTTCCGCTTCAAGGGAAACGGCATCAGCTTTAAGGAACAGATCCGGTATCTGGATGTTGCCGCCTACACTTTTCCGTTTGGCTGGCTGTTTGGCCGACTGGGTTGCGCGATGGCGCACGATCATCCGGGCGCGATCACGTCGTTTCCGCTTGCCGTAAGCCTTGAGTCTGAAGCGGCGAGAAGATACATCCGCCTGATTTACGAGGAAGCGGGCAGGCAGGCGGAACTTTTATCAGGGGCGGAGTTGTCGCGGCTTGGGTTTCACGACCTGGGCTGGTACGAATTTCTTTTCACGGCGCTGTTTCTTGTTCCTGTTTTCTTCCTGCTTGGCCGTAAAAAACGCGCGCCGGGGCTGTATATCATGGTTTTCCCTCTACTCTACATTCCCGCGCGGTTCCTTCTTGATTTTTTGCGCGTGGCGGACGCGACATACCTGGGGCTGACGCCTGGGCAGTACGCGGCGGCCGCGGCGTTTGCGGTTCTCCTGGCGTTGGCGTATTCAGGGTTTCCTTCGAAGCTATTTCGCGGAGACCTCTGAAATCGCCCGAATGATTCTTTCCGAAGTAATTTCCTTGGTTCCGCTCAACCGAACCGTCTTTCCTGTCGCGGTGTCGGTGACGACAACCTCCGGGGTTCCGGCAGGCTTGAACTCCTGTACGATTGACATATGGAATTGGGTTCCCGATAGCACGTCTGAAAAATCCAGCGGTACGTAGCGTACGCCAAGCGGAGAAACCGCCGCCTGTACGTCTTCGGGCGTCGGCGTTTTCGTCTTGAGGGTGAGGTCGCCAAGGGCCTCCCGTATCTTCAGGTATTTCTGTTTTTCAGCCGCCATGAAAGCGATATTGAAGGGGATATAGTTCAGCGTCTCCCGGTGGACCGGATAGTCCACGAAAAAAACCTTGGCTTGTTTCATGGCTGCTTGGGCGCTTTTTATGATCTCCGGTTCTACGGACCGGCAAGCGGGGCAGAACCAGTCGCTGATGAAATATACCGTCTTGCTGCTACCGGAGAGGCCAAACGCAAGCGTTTCCGGGGTAATGGTCGCGGCAAAGGCGTCCGGTTTTTTGATGCCTACCGTGGCTGTGCCAAAACCCGCAAAGAGCACGAAGAGCACAAGAGCCGCGTGTACATAAGAGCGATTCATGAAAGTTTTCCTTTCGCAGCAGGAAAATATGGTTTTTATATCGGAAAAATATTCCATGAGAAACGTTGCGCATGCTCCCGCGACGCAGCAAGCGATTATTAAACACATTTGACACCAATGCCCGATGATTTGCCACTGTATCCAGGTAAAGCGAAACTCCGCCCCAAGACCGCCAAACAGCAGACATGCCAAACCCACGCGCAACAGCGGGTGGCGTCGCCTTATGAACCACGCGATCGCGCACATCGTAAAGTACGCTACTCCAAACGGAGGGATCGGAAAGCCGAATATGCGATACAGGGATGCTTCCGCGCAAGACTCTGTGCATACGCCGACCCAGTCGAGGAGAGAGGTTGCTCCTCCCGCCAGTATGAAAACGAGCGTCAGCAATCCTTGCACTGCTTCCTCCGGGGAGCGTTTTCTTCAAGTAGAAGGGTCGTTGCGGATGTGACGGCCAGACCGAGATACGCGCCCGCCACAACGTCTGTCAAAAAATGGTAATTGGTGATGATAAGCGCGGCTCCCATGAGCGGCAGCAGGAGAAGGCACTTTCCTCCGGGCTTGGGGAAATATAACCAGAACGCGAAAGCCAGCGCGGAGAGAACCATCATGTGGCCGGAAGGAAATCCCGAGTGGCCGTCGCTTTGGTGAAACCATTGAAGAGCGGGAGGCAACGGGTTTCCCAGCCACACGCGCGTCTCGATCCTTCCAAACAGCGGTTTCAGGACCGTCTTTATGAGGAAGGAAAAAGGAAGCACCGTCGCGCCCAGCAGACAGAAAGCGGAATATGCGTCCTCACCGAAACGGCGGATACGCGCGCGCCGGACGACAAGTAAAGACGCCGACATGGTCAGGACAAACGGCAAAAGCAGATCCGGAATGCTCGCGGTGCTATGACCAAAAGAAGAACCATCCCGAAGGAAACGCTCTACAGCAAAGGACAGATGGTTGTCGAGAAAGAAGATTCCCGCAACAACAAACAGGAATGCGCACGGGAAGAGTTGCGCCGTATGTTTCATCAGGCGGTACGATCGGCTTTTCATGACAATTTTACATTATATAACAACAGTTTCGGGTTTTACGGGCGATCAAAGAGTATCCTTAAAAGCCTTTTGGCGGCTCCGGCTCGACTCCGCTGCTGGCAAACCGGGTCGCGATTTCGGCGAATTTGTCGCTGACGGCAAGAAAGGCATCGACTACGTCGGGATCGAAGTAGGTTCCACGCAGATTCTGGATCAAAAGAATCGCTTCTTGGGAAGAAATAGCCGGTTTATAGAGCCGCGGGCTGATGATGGCATCGTAGCTGTCCGCGACCGCCATAAGCCGTCCGGGGATAGGGATGTCGTCGCCGCGCAGCCCGCGCGGGTAGCCCAGGCCGTCCCAGCGTTCGTGATGGTTTGCTACGATTTCCTCGGCCATTTGCAGGAAGGAATCCTCGCCGAGGAAGTTTTTCGCCAGGCGAATCGTCTCCGTTCCGTAGTCCGTGTGCTTTTTCATGTCCTCGTACTCGTCCTCCGACAGCCGCGTCGGTTTCAGGAGAACCTGGTCCGTGACGCCGACTTTGCCGATGTCGTGCAGCGGAGCGAGACGGAAAAGCAGATCTATTGTCGAGTTGTTCAGAAAGTGCCGGAATCTCGGGTGGTCTTTCAGCTGTACCGCCAGCGCCCGTATATAGTGCCGGGTGCGCTGGATGTGTCCGCCCGTTTCGTGGTGGCGCGTTTCGGCGAGCGCCGCCAGGCTTTGGATGATGGCGTCCTGCGTCAGAGAGAGTTTCCGCGTTCTCTCCCGCATATCGCGCTCGGTCTCCATGTATCGCAGCGATGTAACCGTTGTAAAGATAAGCCCAAGCGTGGATATCGGCAGAAGGGGCGAGAAGTACACGTTTTGGTGCGCAAGCAGCCACCACGCAAGCTGCCAAATGAAGGCGGCGCAGGGCGCTACCACGGCCAGCCCCCAGATGGCGCGAGCGCGGACAAGAAGAAACGTCAGGAGCATTCCGGGGAACAGGACTAGAAAAAACTGTAACCCCAGACTCCAACGCGGAAAACCGATCGCGTCTCCCGAAATGAGATTATCCACAATCGTCGCGTGGATCTCGACTCCGGGTTGGGCTGCTTCCAACGGGGTTGTCCGCATTTCATGGAGCCCTGTCGCCGTTGTTCCTATAAGAACGATCTTTCCGCGCAGTAAAGAGGTATCAATGGTCTCGTACAGCACGGATACCGCGGGGATGTGATTATACGAGCGGCGAGACCCCCGGTAGTTCACGACGATATTTCCGCGGCTATCGAGAGGGATTGTTTTTTTGTTGATCCGGACCTCCTCGATTCCTTCCCGCCCGACTTCTATGACGGCATTGCCTCCGTACGCCTGCAGGTAAGAGGCAAGGGCAAGGCTTGGATACAGCCGTTCTTCGTGCCGTATAACAAGAGGGACGCGCCGGACGACCCCGTCGGAGTCTGGAGTGACGTTAAAGAAGCCGGATGCGCCCGCTGCCTGTGACAGTAGGGGAAGGTTGCAGATAACCCCGCGGGCGTTGAAAAAAGACTTGTCGGTGCTGTTTTTTTTGAACCGGATCGCCGCCGGCAGCACATGGAGCAGACATTCATCTCCCCGTGCCGTGTCGAAATCAAACTGGTACCCGAGAACGAAAGAACCGTCGGCCAGGACGCTGGCAAGCGTCTGGTCGTTGTTCATCGTTTCAAGCGGAGTTTTTTCCTGAAAAATATTTATTCCCATGTCTTGGCGTATTTCCCTGGCAAGCAGTTCAAGCGAAGTTCTGTCCGGTTCGGAGAAGAGTATGTCGAGTCCCACGGCGGAGGCGCCGGCGGCATGGATCTTGTCGAGAAGCTGAGCCACCCGGTAGCGCGGCCATGGCCACTGACCGAGAACCGCGATGCTGGATTCGTCGAGGTCAACGATGACGACCGAGTCGGACGCTGACTGGTGGGGGGATGCTTTAAGAAAGGAGTCGTAGATCTTTTCGTCGAGGAATACGAATAGCTGCGGGGGCATGAGGCAAAGCGTCCCCATAGCCAAAGTCAGCAAAATGCCCGCTGCCGGAACGATGAGAGTCCTTGGTTTTGGTATTCGCACTTACCTGATTGTTACCTCGGTCCGACGGTTGCGCGGCTCGTGGACCTGGTCGCCTGTCTTGATGAGGGGAATTTCTTTGCCGTAGTAGGTGACATATATGAGGGAGGTGTCCACGCCTTGCGCCGAGAGCAGGCTGGCTACTGCTTTTGCGCGTTTGTAAGAAAGCTGCAAATTGTACTCGTGGTTTCCCACGGTGTCGGTATGTCCGGCAAGATTGATGCGGACCGGGGTGTTATTTTTGACGGTTCTTATGATGCCGTTAAACAGGATCATTGAATTTTTCGTGAGTTCGTCCGAGTCGTACTCGAAATAGAGGACGTATTGCGTTGGCTGCGGCGGATGCGCGTTAATAGCCGGACCCGCAAGCGATATGATCTCGTCCGTGGTCATCAGGAACGGCTTGCTTGGGGGCGATCCTTCTTCGACGGTTACGGCGTGGCCCTTTTTATAAAGGCGGACTTCTATTCCTCCGCTGTAAACAATGATGGAGCCGATTTTGCCGGATGCGTCGGGCAGCAAAACGATCGTGTCCCGCGTTGGCGGGGTCGTCGCGCAAGAAGGCAGAAAGAGCAGGAATGCCACGAGCGCGGATAATATTTTCCGCGCTCGTATATGAGAAAAGTTTG
>WRHP01000069.1 GCA_009783195.1 Syntrophorhabdaceae bacterium
TGCGCCATGTGTCCGAGCCTTAAAGCGGTAACAGTGTTCCACGAGCGGCCGTTCGCGCCGGCGGGCGTGGCGGAAACCGCAACTGTCTTGGGGGAAAGCAAATGACGGATCAGTCGTCCCTGAACCATCAAACAGGCGAGAGAAGGCGAGTGTTGTCTCTCGACAGGCAAAAGCTCATTGTGCTGTTGCTGCTGTTTATCATCACAGTGCCAATGCTTACCAAGATCTTCACGAGCGATTTCGGGACGCACCTTGCCGTGGGGCGGGAGATCGTCCAGAATCGCCACATTCCCATCAAGGAAATCTGGAACTACCCCTCGCTTGGCATGAGTAACGGGATCGGCGGAGAGTGGGGATTTATGGCGACCCTGTATCTGGTATATTCCGCCGGTGGAGAATATGGCGTATCCATCATGATCTGGGCCATAGTCCTATCCATCTTTCTCCTGTTGTACAAGGCTACTATCCTTAGAGGCGGACACCCGCTTTTAACCATCCTGTCCATCTTCGCTTTCTCCGGTTTTCTGAGGATCAGGGTCCAGCCAAGGCCGGAGATCTTTACCTACCTGTTCATCGCGCTGACGATCTACCTTCTTTCCGAGTATTACTTCGGACAGCGAAAGAAGGCGGTCTGGCTGTTTCTTCCGCTGATTTTAGTTTGGGCGAATTGCCATCCGACATACCTGATAGCGTTTGGTCTTTGCGGCGCATTTTTTGTTGATGCGCTTATGCGGGCTGTCCGGCGAAGGGAGTTTCGTTGGGAGAAGCTGAAAGAATGGGTTTTCCCTCCGATATTTGCCGGAGTGTTCGGCCTGATCCTTTGCGGCCTGAATCCTCACGGTTACGGGTGGTTGTTTGCTCCGCTCCACCTGATTTCACGCGGCGCCGGAACCAGCGCCAGTGACGTTTTGATCTCGATCTCCGAGCTTCTCCCTGTCAATGTGACCGGCATGTATATCTATTACAAGGCCGCCGCGGGCTTCGCTTTGGTTTCGCTGGCTCTTGGTCTTGTCGGGCGCCGTGTATATCTTCTCGATCTGATACTGTTCTCTATTGCGTTTAAGGGATCATGGTCGTCGGCCAGGGCTGTTTCCATGATGGGGCTGTTTCTTTCCTCCGGCGCGGCGATTCAGTTGACCGGTTTTGCCTCGGTGGTTAACGAGTGGCTGGAAAAACGCCTGACATCGGAAGCGAAGGCAGAGACAAAAGCGAAAAAAGAGAAGGCAAAGCCGCGGGAATTGGTTAAGGGTCCGGATTCTTCCCATGTTTCCGGTTCCTCATGGAGGGAAAGTTCCGTATTCGGAGCGATCGCTTTGGCGCTGGCTCTTTTCGGAGCCACGACGCTTTCTTTCTCCATGCGGCAGATTGAGTATGGCGTTGGAATAACGAAACACAAATTCTCCTTTCAGGCTGTGGAGTTTCTACGGAAAAACCCTGTGCCTGGACGCATGATCAATTTTTTCGATATCGGAGGATTCCTCGACTGGCAGCTTTATCCGGGGGAGTTTACTTTTATTGACGGGAGAGCTTTCGACAACAAGGTTTTTGATGACCACCAAAAGATCATGTCCGCGTCGGCAGAGTGGGAATTGATTGTGGAAAAATACGACGCTACCTACATGGTGCTTAAATCTTTGAGTTCCTCGGGAGAAATCCTTCCCATCATCCAGGCGCTGGCGGCGCATCCGAACTGGGCGCTTGTGTTTACGGACGGTATCTTCATTGTTTTTGTGCGCAATGTCCCGGAGACATCGGAGTACATAAAAAAACACTGGATAGATAAAGGGGTTATCCCTAAGCATATAATTGACGAAGCGTTCCACTGCGGTTTTCTTGGGGTGTCTCCGGTACGGACTTGTCATACGCAGGTCAGTATGTACCTGGTTATGGGGCGGCGTAACAAGGCGATAGAGGTTCTCGGCAAATGCGTTGAGGAAACTGGCAACCAGTTCCTCATGGAGTGGCTGATAAAGCTGAAGCAATTGAAATAATGAATATTCTCCACTTGGGTAAATATTTCCCGCCGGAGCGCGGCGGCATGGAGGCGGTCCTAGAGAGTTTTTCCGGGGCCACGGGTTCCTTTCTCGAAAACTACTGTCTTGTGGCGGATCGCAAAGGAAAAACGCGTATCGAATCCGTTGGCTCCACAACCGTGCATTACCTGCGTCAGGTATGCACGTTCCTTCTTGCGCCTGTTCTTCCCGGTTTGCCTTTTGTTCTGCACCGCTTGAGACGGTCGGGGCGGTTTTGCGTAATCATGCTTCATTACCCCAATCCGACGGCGATGCTGGCTTTGTTTCTTTCGCTATTGGCGCTCAAGAAACAGGAAAAGATTGTCGTGTGGAACCATGCCGACATTCTTCTGGAGGAACGATGGAAGCGGGCGCTGTATGCGTTCTTTCGGCCGATCGAGGAATTCATTTTCCGCAGAGCCGATGCTTTCGTGGCGGCGACGCCAAAACATGCTTCCTCGTCCGGCACGTTTCGGCGGTTTACCGACCGGACAGAAGTCATTCCTTACGCGTTACCGGATTCATGGTTCATTATCGACGAAAGGGAAAAGGAAGAAGCGGCAAAGGCGCGCGAGCGTGTGGGAGGGCCGTTCCTGCTTTTTGTTGGCAGGCTTGTTCCATACAAAGGGCTTTCCACGTTGGTGCGCGCCGCGGACCGGATTTCGTGCCGTATTGCAATCGTCGGGACGGGACCGTTGGAGCAGGAACTGGAAAAGGAGATACGGGCGCGTGGATTGTCGGATCGGGTCCTGCTCCTGGGAGAAGTTAGAGACATTCGTCCATACTATCTGGCGTGTGAATTTTTCGTGCTTCCATCGGTCTCGGGGCTGGAAGGGTTTGGCATCGTGCAGATCGAAGCGATGGCTATGGGCAAGCCCGTTATCTGCAGCGATTTGCCGACCGGCGTGACATACGTCAACATCCACGGAGAAACGGGACTTGTTTTCCCGAAAGGAGACGACGCGGCGCTTGCCGAGGCTTGCGGTCGGCTGCTGTCCGACAAGGAATTCAAAGACCAGCTCGGCAGGAACGCAAGGGAACGGACACTGCGCATGTTCTCCAACAAAGCTTTGGCTTTCGCGGCGGCGCCGTTTTTTAATCGCCTGTGCGGCCGGGACGCGTGATGGGGATTTACCTGGACGGGATGTTTTACAGGTGTTCGGGCGTTGGGCGTGTCTATGAAAACCTCCTGGAAGCTTTTGCTGCGCGTCCGGATCTTGGGGAGATTCATACCATAGTCCCCAAGGCGCAAAAAAGACGGTTCCTGGAACAGTTTCGAGAACCTTCCATCAAGCCACGGTTTGTCGGGTACGGTCCGATGAGCATCGGGGATCTTTTTCTTAAATCCAATGCGCTTTGTTCGTTGAAGGAAGCGATCCGGCTGTTTTTCTTTCCGGGGCACAATGTTCCCATATACGTGCCAGGTAAATACGTGATGGTTGTTCACGATCTCACGGTGTTCTCAAAATACTTCTCGCTGTCGTGGCACAAAAAGGAAGGGTTTCGCCGGCTCCTGGCGCGCGCCGTACAGAAGGCCGAGGACGTGGTTACCGATTCCGCGGCTATGCGCAGAGAACTCATTCGGGAATTCAATGTGCCGGCTGAAAATATACGGGTGATATATCCGTGGGTTCGGGATGATTTTTTCCTTCCTCCTCCGGAAGGGGGAACTTGTGTTGCCGGGGAATATCTTCTCTATCTTGGATTGCGTATTGCGCACAAGAATGTCGATGGAGTTCTCCGCGCGTTCGCTATTCTTGCGGAATGGTTCCCGGAGCTTAAGCTTGTTATTGCCGGACCGCGATGTTCCACTCCCGATATGGTGGATCAATGGATGGAAGATCCAAGGGTGAAAGGGAAGATCCTGGAG
The DNA here is from genome assembly GCA_009783195.1 of Syntrophorhabdaceae bacterium. Taxonomy (GTDB): domain Bacteria; phylum Desulfobacterota; class Deferrimicrobia; order Deferrimicrobiales; family Deferrimicrobiaceae; genus UBA2219. The sequence continues at coordinate 3,883 of WRHP01000069.1, forward strand.
ATGCCGGATCTGACGGATGACGGTGTCCGGACTCTTTTCGCGGGAGCAAAAGCGTTGGTTTTCCCGTCATTCGCGGAAGGATTTGGCCTCCCGCCGCTTGAAGCTATGGCGTCCGGCGTCCCGGTCGTCTGCTCCGATATCGCCGTGTTCCGGGAGGTCTACGGGAGCGCGGCTGCCCACTATGTTGACCCGGAAAGCCCTGCTTCCATAGCCAGAGGCGTCAGAGATGTGCTGACAGATCCTGTTTTGGCAAATACGCTTCGGGAAAAGGGAAAGGAGCGGGCTACGAGGTATCGGCGTGAGAATACGACAGGGAAATATCTCGACCTAGTGGGAGAGTAGGGGCAATAACTGTGAATTTTCCTGTTTGTGCGGTGATTGTCACATACAGACGACTTTGGATTTTTACAGAAACAAGCCCGCGAACTGCTTGAGAAGCAGTATTACTACGCGAATTGCCAAAAAGATGTCATGCATTGCTAGATGGGATGATGTTATTTAGCGGTGGATTTGTATAAGCGG
>WRHP01000070.1 GCA_009783195.1 Syntrophorhabdaceae bacterium
ATCCCTTGCGAGTTGTACGGGCGGAAAAGTTCGCATAGTTTTTAAGCATGTTAATAAACTCGGTCATGGTCGAATTCCTCCTTATAATTGTATTATAGTTTAAGTTTAGCAAATTTCCATCTGCCAGTCAATAACAAAATGACCGCCGGGAGTTTTGTAAAAATGCTTTTTATCTCCAAACATCCTGTACACAAGAATGTATGAAAAGATTGTCTTTCTCATTTGGCCATTCGGAGCAATGCGTTACAAATAGCGGCTGCGACATTGCTACCTCCTTTTCGTCCACGTGCCGTGATGTACGGGATACCGGAACGCATAAGCGTTTCTTTAGATTCCACCACATTCACAAAACCAACGGGAACACCGATGACAAGTTCCGGGGTATACTTAGGGCCCACTGAAAAAGCTCAATAAAGTCAAACCGCAACCGGGATGAAAACCCGAAACATGTAGAAGAGATGCCAAAGAAGGCGGATGCGCACATTCATGCACAACAACTGAAGAGCCGCCTCTGTCATGGCAGTCTCTGGCAGTATTGACATAATCAAGTCCAATCCGAAGCGGCGTTTTGCGATACCATTTCGACTTTCAATGATGATGCGGTCACGGTGATCCTGGGCTTCGATCTGTCGGTCACGTTCCTGGTCTTCCTGGCCCTTGGGTGGGCGGCCCAGTCTGGGGCCGGAGAGCCGAATACCACGATTCTTGCAGAACGCCAGGTTTCTTCGATTCCGGTATATCTGATCCGCTTGAACGACCTGGGGATAACAACCGTACAGTGTTCTGTACCGTTCCACGCTTTCGATCAATGTGACCCCTTCGTGGAAGTTCTCGAAGCTTTGCCGTTCCAGAAAGGTGTATCCGTTCACCACGCTCAGCGCAAGCTTTTGCCCGAATTCAAAGCGTCTGCCTGCCTTCCCGCGAACGATGGGCCGGATATGCGGCTGCCTGAGACTGACGATCCGCTTTTCACATTCATGGGTTCGGTTTGTGTACATTTCGCTTTGCTGCCGGTGCAGTTCACAGACCACCATCAGCCGCTCCAGGTTTCTCTCCGGCAGAACATCCAAGCCTGTTTCCAGCAGCAGTTCGCCTATGTCTTCCAGGTTTCGGCGGATGTATTCCAATTGCTTGCCGATGGCTGCTCGGGTCTTGGCCGATTTGGGCTTCTTCTGTTTGGCCAGGCGCAAGTATTCCTTCCGAGCCTTCTTGCGGTTGTAGCGGGTCTTGTGCCCTGTTCGCTGGCTATGCGGCCATAACGTTTCGATGATCTGCTCGGTGTTCTCCCGCGCTTCATTGAGCAAGGACAAATCGCTCGGATACCGTATGTCCGCCGGCGCGCATGTCGCGTCCATCACCATCCTCCCGCTATTTGGCGGCGGCGGGTTGTCTTGCGGTGGTTCCGGTTTCTCCTCGATAAACATCCGCTTGTTGATCTCCGCGATCCGCACCGCAGGGAAACGCTTGCGGAAATGCACCATCATCGACGGATCGAACAGCGGTTGATCCGTATACTCGTGCAGTCCAAGAAAATACTGCATATAGGGATTCTCCGCGATGTACTCCACCGTTCGCTCATCCGTAAGATTTTCATTCTCCTTGATATAGATCGCGCCGAAGGCGATTCGTGCGCTGAATGCCTTCGCACCGTTCTCCTGGCTCATGCTTTCCAAATAAAGGTCTTCGATAAAATCCCATGGCATCATCCGGGCCATCCTGACCCACCGGTTATCCGCTCTGAGCTTTCCTCCGAACGGTAGGATGAAATCATCCATCGTCTGCTGGTTCCGATCCCGCTTCCGATACATCTTTACACCCCAAAATCGTTCTTTTTGCTTCTTCCGCCTACGTTTTACTATTCGACTTTTGTCTCGGTTTCCCTTGTGAATTCTCGGTTTTTATCCTTTTCAGTGGGCCCTACGTATCGGCCTTCGAAAATACGACGGTGGCGGTCAAAACCGACGGCACGCTGTGGAGCTGGGGCGCTCAGGGACAATGGATGCGCGACGGAGAGACTCCCAAAACAGGATTTCTGTACGATCCCGAAGACCCGCGCAACTTCACCCCGCGACAGGTGGCCGCCGGCGTGGTCAAGGCGGCGGCTAGCCCGAAGTGCATCCTGTACACCGACGAGGCCGGGCAGCTCTGGGGCATCGGGCAACGGCTCTATTTGGGCGTCAGCGATGAAGACATCAAATCCTTCGAGACCGAACCCGTACGCGTCCTTCCCGATGTGGTGGACATCGCCCTGGGCGGGTTCTACTGCTATGCCGTCGATGCCAACGGCGACTTATTCCGTTGGGGAAGCAGGATGCACAATCCGAAGCCGGGAGACGGAAACACCTTCCTCACCCCCACGCGCTTCATGGGAGACGTGGCCCGCATCCTCTCCCCAAAGCTGATCCTAAAGCGCGACGGCAGCCTGTGGGAATACGGGAGAACCCCTGTCTATTGGGAGGGTTACCAAAGCGACGGCAGCAGCTCATCCGTCGGCGGCTACCTGTACGACACCGGGCGCGGGTCGGATGAGATGGTCAAGGCGCTGGACCGCGCGCGCTTTGCCGACGGCGGGCAGCATTTCCTCGCGATGGACGAGGGCGGCGCGCTGTACGGATGGGGGTGCAATGTCTTTGGCCAGGCGGGTACCGGCAAGCGCACCCAGATCCGGTATCATTACTATCAGGATGACGAGGTGGGGGAAATCTACGAGCATTATGTCAATAACGTGCAGGACGCCGACGCGCCGGTCAAGCTTCCGGCGCTCATGGACGTGAAAAAAAGCACGAAGGTGACCATCCGGGATACCCTGCCGGAACCGGTCAGGGAGGCTTCATCTGAAGCCGACGCCGCCGAGGCGGGCTGGGAAGCGTTCGAGGCGGCCCTCAACCAGAAGATGGCCACCCGCACGGGGCCCGGCACGAAGTTTACCGAGGCCCACGGCACACAATCCAAAGATCTGGAAATTGTCGCCTACATGCAGGAGACGGGCGGCAGCACGACCTGGGTGCTCGTGGAGTATCAGCGCAAGGACGGATTGCTGGTGCGCACGTACACGGGCCGCAAGCGGGTCGACGCGGACTACGACGCCATTCCCTACGCCACCAAGGAACCACAGGCCGCAATCGTCAAACGGGATTCCACGGCATACTACGGCCCGGGGAAGGCGTATAAGGATCTGAAAGACGAGGTGGAAGCGGGCACGGACGTGCTGGTGTACGGCACGGACAGGGGCTACGCGCTCATCGAGTACCCCGCGGGCGACGCCTGGGTGCGATCCTGGGTGCCGACGGATTCTCTCGCGTTTCAATGAGAAAAGGCCGGCTCGCTTTGCCCTGTTTTGTCGTGAGCGGCGCTTTACAGACATCGACCACGCTGCTATACTGAAAAAAATGATCATCGACAAGGGAGGGGTATGTTTATGGCGCTTTTGAGCCAGGAAGGCACGCGCCTGGTATGGCTGAACGATTACGAGAAGTTGTGGATTGAACCGTGGGGAAAGGACAGCTTGCGCGTCCGGGCGACCTGCCAGGCGGAAATGCCCGAAGAGGACTGGGCCCTGATCGCGCCGGCGGCTCGCGACGCGCGCATCGTGATCGACGGCCAGCGGGCGTCTATCACAAACGGTAAGATCCGCGCGGAGATCGCGGACGGCGGCTCGATCCGCTTTTTCAATCAAAAGGACGAAAAACTGCTGGAAGAGCAATGGCGAACCCGCGACAGCGGCGATTTCGCGATTGTCAGCGCGCTGGAGGTCAAAGCGCGCGATTTTGTGCCCATCACCGGCGGCGACTACGCGCTGAACATGCGCTTTGAGCCCAATCCCGGCGAAAAGATATTCGGCATGGGTCAGTACCAGGATGGATGCCTGGACAAGATGGGCTGCGTGCTCGAGCTCGCCCACCGCAACTCCCAGGCATCGGTGCCCTTCTACGTGTCAACCGTGGGCTACGGATTCCTCTGGAACAACCCGGCGGTAGGCCGCGCCAGCTTCGGCAGGAACATGACCGAGTGGCAGGCGCGCTCCACCAAAGCGCTGGACTATTGGAACTGCGCGGGCGACGCTCCCGCCGACATCCTTCATGCCTACGCGGACGCCACCGGCCATAGCCC
>WRHP01000071.1 GCA_009783195.1 Syntrophorhabdaceae bacterium
ATCAGAACGACTCCCCAGTCGAGCCACTGGTTGCGGGTTGCGCCGACTACGTAGGCGCCGCTATTGTAGAGAGCCGCGTTGATCCATCCTCTTTCGGCGCCCTCTTTTCCCTCAAGAAACGATACGAATTTGGCGGTCAGTATCGATTCCCTGGAATGACACCCGGCGCAATTACTTAGCGCTTCCTGCTTCGGAAGAATGTTGTGTACCGACGTTTCCGCCGGAGCGGTATGACACGCAACACAAGCGGCGCGCCTCAGGTGTACAACCGCCATGGGAAGCGACCCATGTTTTGCGGTGAGCTCAGCAAAAGCGGCCTTATTTTTGTCGGCCGGAGCGCCTTCGTCGGCGTGACACTTCAGGCATGGACGGCTAAAAACGGTAAACCCTTCTCTGGAATCCAGCACGCGATTCGGCGGAAGAATGCGGTGCGAATCATGACAGCTCGCGCAACTGACAATGCCTTCATGCACGCTCGCCTTCATTTCCTGCTCCGCTTCGTCCCATGCCTCGCTTCCGCCGTGACAATCCATGCAGGGCGCCGCGTCGGCAACCTTGCCTGTATGGGGATGCCTGTCGAACCCTCTGGAGTGACATTCGGTACAGGACACTTCCTTGTGCGCGGAGTTCTCGTACTCGTCAGGAACAATCGGGCTGCCGGTGTGGCATTCCATGCATTTGGGCTCATTAGCGCCAGATGTTCCAGGCAGGGCAAACCACAAAACCGCGGCAAGGCATAACATGACCCAACCCGTCGGCCTCATGGCCATGTATCGGAAGATCATGCCACCGGATCCGGATGCTTTCTGGGACTCGGTCTTTTCCTCCATCTGGACACCTCTCCGGGCAAATCTTTTGTTTAAATAGCTTTCCGGCAGGGACAACGAGGAACCCGAAAATCATTCTACTGAAAATGAACTTTCTGACAAAGAGCCATTTTGCTTGACAAAAACCGGCGCCCCTGTCGGCAGCGCTCCGAAAATTCCCGCACAGCCAATTCTTTCCCTTGACAGCCCTTCGGTACCGCCATATCTTGTAGCGATTGCAACACCCAACCACAATATACAGTATTTAGCTCATAAACAATTTTTAGCAAAGCGGAGCAAACAATCATGGATGTTATCCCCTCGGTCTCCCCAATTCTCACCTCAAACGCGCCGGACATAACGGAAACAGATAACGACGTTGTCTGCCTCGCGTCGGGGAAAGAACTTCCGGCACAGCCACCTAGAGGCTGGGTCGACGCAATACTGGAGAAATACGGCCCCATGCCGATCACGGAAAACGCCCGAAAGGTGCTGGAGCGGCGTTATCTGAGGAAAGGCCGGACGGAAGACACCCTGGAGACCCCCGAAGAGATGGCTGCCAGGGTGGCCTATAACATCGCGCTGGCCGAAGGACTCTATTACGGCGCTTTGCCAGAGGTTGTGCTGCGCTGGGCGGAAACGTTCTACGAGCCTATCCTGAGCCTGAACTTCCTCCCCAACTCCCCCACCTTGATGAATGCGGGCCGCGAGATGCAGCAGCTTTCCGCGTGCTTTGTTCTTCCGGTGGACGACTCGATGGAATCTATCTTCGAGGCTGTCAAGAACACCGCCATGATCCACAAAAGCGGCGGCGGAACCGGCTTCTCTTTCTCCCGCCTGCGGCCGCGCGCCGATGTCGTGCGCTCCACAAAAGGAATCTCCTCCGGGCCAATCTCTTTCATGACCGTTTTCGACGCGGCTACCGAGGCGATCAAGCAGGGAGGAACCCGGCGCGGCGCAAACATGGGAATCCTGCGCGTTGACCATCCCGACATTCTCGATTTTATTGCCTGTAAAAGTCATACAAGCCGTCTGAACAACTTCAACATCTCGGTGGCAATCACAGAAGATTTCATAAAGGCGGTGGATGACGACCAAGAATACAGCTTGGTAAATCCGCATTCCCACGAAGTAGTGGCGCGCCTCTCGGCAAAGACCGTGTTTGAGCGGATCGTTGATTCCTCATGGAAAAACGGCGAACCGGGGATCATCTTCATCGACCGGGTCAACCGGGATAATCCAACCCCACGCGCCGGAGCTATCGAAAGCACAAACCCCTGCGGCGAACAACCGCTTCTGCCGTACGAATCGTGCAACCTGGGGTCCATCAACCTGTCGAACATGATCTCCTCCACGGACGGACGCCCGAAAATCGACTACGAGCGGCTAAAGCAGCTCGTGCATACGTCTGTCCGGTTCCTCGACAACGTAATCGACATGAACAACTACCCGCTTCCCCAGATCCGCCACACAACGGTGGGAAACCGCAAAATAGGGTTGGGAGTCATGGGTTTTGCCGACATGCTGATAAAGCTTAAAACCCCTTACGACTCCGACGAAGCGCTGGCGGTAGGCCAAGAAGTGATGAGCTTTATCCAGGAGGAGTCGGCGGCCGCCTCCTGCGCCCTTGCCCGCGAGCGGGGGGCGTTCCCCAACTTCGAAGTCAGCATCTTCCCGGAGCGCAAATCTCCTCCGAGACGCAACGCAACCACCACCACAATCGCCCCCACCGGGACGATCAGCATCATAGCCGGCGTCTCCAGCGGAATAGAGCCGGTGTTCGCGCTGTCCTACATCCGCAACGTGATGGACAACGATCACCTCGTGGAGGCGCACCCCCTGTTCGACGCTGAGATGCGTCAGCGGGGCCTCTACTCAACCGAACTGATGGAAGAGATATCGAGAAAAGGGTCGCTTCGGCATATCGAAGACATCCCCGACGACCTCAAGCGGATCTATGTCACGGCTCACGACATCTCTCCGGAGGCGCATCTGCGGATGCAGGCCGCCTTCCAGAAATATACCGACAACGCCGTGTCCAAAACGGTTAACTTCCCGCAAAGCGCAACAAGAAACGATGTGAGCAGCGTGTTTTTGAAAGCGTATCGGCTCGGCTGCAAGGGTGTGACTGTTTATCGGGATAAATCACGCGAAGGCCAGGTGTTAAATATCGGCGCCGTCAACAGCAAGAGTAAAAAAACGGAAGGAGAGGCTACAACGGAAACCGCTGGTTCGGAATTCATCAAGCCTCGTCCGCGGCCGGATCTGCTTAGGGGAACCACAAGAAAAGTAGAAACATCCTGCGGCTCGATTTACGTCACCATCAACTCGGATGAAAAAGGCATATTTGAACTGTTCAATCAGATGGGTAAAGCCGGCGGATGCGCGGCTTCGCAGTCGGAAGCAATAGGAAGATTAGCGTCGTTGGCATTTCGTGCTGGAGTTGATCCCGCGCGGATAGTTAAGCAGCTCCGGGGAATCAGTTGCCATAAACCTAACGGCTTTGGGGACGGTCGAGTGCATTCATGCGCCGATGCTGTTGCCGCAGCCTTGGAAATATACCTATATGAGAAACGATCTTCGCCTGAATCTGAAAATGTAGTTGCTTTTGAAGCCGGCGCGCCTTCCAGCGAAAGAAAGAGATCTGTCTATCTGGATGGTGTGGCTTTTGGCCAAGGCGCTTGTCCTGACTGCGGAGGGCAAGTGGAACGACAGGAGGGATGTCTTAAGTGTTCGGGGTGTGGATACAGCGAATGTTAAAAAACAATAAAAATAAGAGAATAAAAAGGAACTTGTAGCGACCACGGATTTATTTGTGATGTTATCCATGCATGTTTGATTTAATTCGAAATGACTGAAAAAACAACGCAGGCAGGATAAAGAATGAATGTGTTTCCCTTGTAAACAACCCGAATTATCCAAGCGAGCCGTAAAACCCAGTCGTTTAATACGGGAATATAAGGAGTAATCACAGAAGTGTCTTTGTTATGCTTGGCGGTTGCTGTTCGATATGCCAACACACTACTTGAATGGCGATCAAAAATATTTAGGATACAGCCACAATAATTGATTCCTATAAGAGACAGTATCCAGACGACTGATTTTCCGTGGGTAACCAGTTGCATTATATCAACATGCATCGTGGCGACTATAACGTGTTGGTTCCTCCCTGCCCCGTGGCAAGAAACATACATCCGCACAATGTGTGTTATGCCGGCGGACTACGATCCTTTCCCCTGGGATCGGCCTTGGGAAGCATCTCGGTTTGTACCTGCAATATTTATTCACAGAAGGCC
>WRHP01000072.1 GCA_009783195.1 Syntrophorhabdaceae bacterium
TATTTTATAAATATCATCCGAGCTCAATTTCATCCTGAAACCTCTTTTGATATTTTACCGCCAAGCATTGAAGTGCAACCCCCTAATTAGATCAAACATTTCACCGCCAGATACTTCCTTATGTACTCCGGTTACTCTCCGGCAGTTCCACCTCCAAATCTTCTACGCCAAACTGTTCCTCTTGCGATCCTCACCCCACCCCGGCAATCGCTAAAAGACCACATCCTGCGCTATCGCGTTCGGCCAGCCCAACCGGTTTATGCGTAAACGAAGGCTCTCGCCTCGCATCAACCGCCTCTCAACGGCAAACCAGCTCATGCACAGATCCGCGGCTTGAGTCAAAAATGTTTCAAGGAAATTTAAACGGAGATATCCAGGGCAAATACCACCACGGAAGAAAACAGCATTCACTCTTTTTACCGCTTCGTCCATCAACGCCCTCGGTCTTGCAACGTCATTTGCGCGAAAACCTTCCACGGCAAAAAACAGATGCCGACTATAAACAAGCAACGAGGCTTTTGTAATGGCGTCTCTTAGTAAACTCGACGCCAAAGACCAAGTCAAGGGAAGTGATATGCGGACAAGACCGGATAACGCGGATCATTACATGGGAAACCATGGCGACAGCATCGACCGGATGTTTGCGGGCAAGCATTAAAATTGACAGGTTGGAGCGAGAACGGAAATCCCGCAAGGGATGCAATGCCGTTCGTCCTTACTACAGATCAGCTAACCTTGGGTTCGAATCCTTGTTTCATTTTGTAGCCAGAGCTACCCTGTGCTGTTTTTATCCTTGCGCCACAAATCGGCAAGTTGCCCGCGCAGTACGCTCAAATCGTCTTTAACTATGTCCCAAATAATTTCCAGACTCACACCTTCATAGTCATGCGCGATCTTGTTGCGAAGTCCGCGTATTTTGAACCAGGGAATATCAGCGTGGGCTTTTCTGAAGCCTTCGTCCAAACGCCCGACCAGTTCGCCCATTTGCAAAAGGTTGAATACGCAAGCCTCAACAGCTTTCGTGTCGGCCAAAAACATCGTTTGTTCTAAACCGGCTATATACGAGGCGATTTTATCTATATGCCCAACAATTTTTTCGATGATGAAGTAATTTTTATCCTCCATAGATAGAAATACCCGTACTATTAATTTCTTTTTCAATGGACGAATCTCTGTCTACATAATGAATGTCTATTAGATCCACGTTTTTTTCCAAGGCTTCGCGCACATACTCTATTAAACCTACAAAGTCCAGGCCGCGCAGACCGCTATCCACCATAATGTCAATATCGCTACTTACCGCTGCTTCGCCTTTGGCATAAGAACCAAAAAGCACCGCGCTCTTTACGCCGTTAGCCCGGAAAACAGGTTCCAGACGGCGCTTTATTTCCGCTATGTCATAAATTGATTCGTCGTTCATGTTAAACCTCGCTTGGCAAAAAACTAACACGACCCGTCACCAAACTCAACGAAGGTCCTTGGCGTAGCAAAACCCTATTGTATGACGTCAATAGTTTTTGCCCAAATCAAATTGCCGACACCATGGGGCAAACCTTGATTATTTCTGGGGTTATTACGTACTTAGACGCTTGAACTCCGCTTCGGAAGGGCGGATATACGCGGGAACAGCCGCCTGGGGATTTACAGCCGCTCCGGCAATGAAAGCCCGCTCGCCGAGTATGCCGACCGCGCCCGCCGAGGGAAGGCCTTCCGCCCCCGTGACAAACAAGGCCCGGTCCCCAAGACGATCTTCTAACATCGCCGCGTAGCTCCGCAATCCGTCGCCAAACAGGACAATTCGCTCCTCTTCAGGCAAGCGGTCGGGCAACGTCTCCGGGGGAATAGCCAGGTCGGGCGACAGGCGCTTGAGGACACCGGCCTCCCATCGAAAAAGAGCCGTATATACCTCTTTTTTACGAGCGTCCAGAACAGGGCACAAAAACCGCGCCTCTCCCGGAAAACGGCACGCAAGCGCCTCGAGCGTCGAAACAGGCGCTACAGGCAGGTTCCAGCCGAAACAGAACCCTTTCGCGGACGCCATCCCCACCCGCAATCCCGTGAATGATCCGGGGCCGGCCGATACGGCAACACATGAAAGCGCCGCCGGAGTTATTTCCCGCGATTCGAAAAGCGCCGACACGGCGGACAAAAGCGTCTCGGACGCCTGCTTCCCCGACGACAGCGCCGCTTCCGCCAGGATAACCCCGCCTTCAACCAGCGCCACGGAGCAGTGCGGCGTCGCGGTTTCGATAGCGAGAATCATTGCGCCGCCCCCCGGCGGCTCGCAATACTACCTTTGCGGATTGCAACCGCTTTCGCCGGCAAAAGCCTGAAAAAAGAGGGCATCTTTTTCAGTATATGACGCGGGTTGCGAAAAAACCGGTCACCGGGCAAACAGCCGCGCGATGTCATTATAGAAAACAAGCGCCGTCAGCATGAGAATGAGCGCAAGCCCCACCCGCTGCGCCGCCCCCCGGAACCGCGTTGAAAGCTTGCGGCCAAGCGCTCCCTCAACGGCAAAGAACACAATCTGGCCGCCGTCCAGTATCGGTATGGGGAGAAGATTCAGTATCCCCAGGTTGACGCTCAAAAGCCCAAGAAAGTACATAAACGAAGAAGCTCCTTGCCGCGCCTGCTCTCCCGCCATTTGCGCGATAAGGATCGGGCCGCCCAGCGTATTGGATGGAAGCACACGGGTAATCAGCTTCACCACGGTCATTACGGTCAGATGGATCAGCTTTCCTGTCTCCCTGAATCCTTGCGTAAAAGCGGACCAGACGGTTGTCGGGCGAAATATGACTTCGCTGCCGGACGCGATTCCGATCTTTGGCTCCAGCACTTTCTCGCCAAAGATGGTCTGGCTCTCCCGCATTTCGGGAACCACCGATATGGTCGTCTCCGCGCCGTTGCGAGTGACGGTGAACACGAGAGGCTTATCGGGAGAGCCCGACCGGATCATGGCCGCCAGCTTCTCCCAATCGTTGATCTGTTTTTCATCGATGCTGGTGACGACATCGCCCTGAAGAAGCCCCGCCCGCTCCGCCGGCGAATCGGGAAGCACCTGCCCGATTTGAGGGGAAAGCGCCGGTATGCCGCCAAGAAACACAAACCAGAACGCAAGCACGGCAAAGATCAGGTTGCACACAGGCCCCGCGGCAACAACCGATATCTTCACCCATACCGGCTTGTAGTTAAAAGACCGGGCCGCAATCTCCGGCGGAACTTCTTCCGGGCCGCCATCGCTTTCTTCTCCCACAAGATTGACATACCCGCCCAAAGGAATGGCGCATATCAGGTATTCCGTTTCGCCGCGCTTGACCCCAAACAGCTTGGGCCCAAAGCCGAGGGCGAATTTTGTAACCCCTACCCCAAGCTTGCGCGCCGCGATGAAGTGGCCGAATTCATGAACAAAAACAAGGATGCCAAGAACAACGATGAAAGACAGCAGATATATCATGACGCACGGGATCTCCTGTTTTTGGATATCTTTTCCTTGGCGTCACGACGAGCGGTCGCGTCCGCCTCAAGGACATCTCCCAGATTTTTGGCCTTGAAAGACCCTGGCCATCCGGACATTACGCGGTCAACAACGCGCGCGATGTCGGTAAAAGCGATCCGGCGGGAAAGAAACGCCAAAACCGCCTCTTCGTTAGCGCCGTTCAGCACGGCGGGAGCGACACCACCGGTCTCCGCCGCCGAATAGGCAAGGGAAAGAGCCGGAAACCTTTTCCGGTCCGGCGCCTCAAACCCCAACCCCTCTATTTGATGCGGGCAAAGGCGAGGAAGTTCCATGGGAAGGCGTTCCGGATAACTGAGCGCATACCCGATCGGTATCCTCATGTCCGGAATCCCCATTTGGGCAAGAATACTGCCGTCGCGAAACTCGACCATCGAGTGAATCACCGACTGCGGATGAATCAGCACATCGATACGGCCGGGAGAAAGCCCAAAGAGCCAGGCGGCTTCGATCACCTCAAACCCTTT
>WRHP01000073.1 GCA_009783195.1 Syntrophorhabdaceae bacterium
TAACCGTAAGCTTAAGCGGTTCCATATACAAACCGCGTATAATGCTTCCGGGGTGCGAAGGGCGACGGGTTTTCTTTGAACGGTCAAACATGAGGAACTCCTTAATGATAATCCTGGTAGTTGACTAAATAGGCGTTTTTTTCCTCAAATCGGAAGGTTAAGCGCCAGTTACCGGAGACTTTGAGTGCCCAATGATTCTTGAGATTGCCTCTGAGCTTATGGAGATCTGAGCCGGCAAAACGCATTTGCTCTGGTCGCGTTGCCATATCCAGAAGGTCAAGAATCCACTCCAGTTTGGTGGCATGCTTTGCCTGAATTCCCTTGGTTGTTCCGGTTAGAAAAAACTCCTCCAGCCCTTTGTGGGCAAAGTCTTTGATCATTATGTAACCTCTTCGGTGTCAGAGTCAAGCCACCGCTTTCATCAAGTTCTAAATAGTGATATATCTCCCATGCTACTTTATATTGCGCTTTCGAATTGCTGCTATCCACCTTATTAACTAATTCATATAAATCACACTTTATTTTTTCTTGTTTTCCTTTATTAATTCATCGGTCATATCGATCCAGTTCGTGATATCCGGAATAACCCCTAACGCAAACATTCGAATTTTCTTCTTAACTTCATTAATATCTTTTGTATAATATTTGTACTGTTTAAAGTTGTCGTCATAATTAAAGCGAGTTTCGATTAAATATGTAACTTCTGGAGCTTCGTTCCGTTTTCAAACCATCAGTCACAATACAGCATAAAACTAAAGCACCTTCCTCAAAAACTGCCCGGTGAAGGATTGCGGGGCGCGGGCTATTTCTTCGGGAGCGCCATGCGCCACGACCTCGCCGCCGCCGTCGCCGCCTTCCGGCCCAAGGTCGATGACGTAGTCGGCTGATTTTATGACATCCAGGTTATGCTCGATGATAACCACCGTGTTTCCGGCGTCCGCAAACAGATGCAGTACGGAGAGCAGCTTCGATATGTCGTCGAAATGCAGCCCTGTCGTCGGCTCGTCCAACAGGTATATAGTCCGCCCGGTTGCCCTTTTGGATAGCTCACGGGCCAGCTTTACCCGCTGCGCCTCTCCGCCCGAAAGGGTTGTCGCGGACTGCCCCAGGCGGATATAACCAAGCCCCACACGCGCCAGCGTCTCCAGCTTATGCCGGATCGGCGGAATCGGCGAAAGGAACTCCAGCGCCTGATCCACCGTCATTTCAAGGACATCAGCGATGTTTTTCCCTTTATAAGCAATCTCCAGCGTCTCACGGTTATAACGCCGGCCACGGCATTCTTCGCATGTAACGTATATATCCGGCATGAAATGCATCTCGATTTTGAGGATTCCGTCGCCCTCGCACGCCTCGCAGCGCCCGCCCTTCACATTGAAGGAGTAACGCCCCGGCCGGTAGCCGCGCGCCTTGCTCTCTGGAAGCATGGCAAACAGATCGCGGATCGGCGTAAACACCCCCGTATAAGTAGCCGGATTAGAGCGGGGAGTCCGCCCGATTGGAGACTGGTCGATATTGATGACCTTGTCCACTTTCTCCAGACCCTCTATGGCCCGATACTCCCCCGGCCGCTCCCGCGACTTTGTGAGTTTTTGCGCCAGCGCCCGGTAAAGAGTGTCCAGAACCAGGGTGGATTTGCCGGAACCCGACACGCCTGTAACGCACGTTATGGCGCCAAGGGGGATCGTTACATCGATACTTTTGAGGTTGTTGGCCCGGCACCCCATTATGCGCAGGACATTTCCGTTAGAAGGTCGGCGACGTTCAGGCACGGGTATCGCTTTTTTCCCCGAAAGGTATTGTCCGGTCAGCGACGCCTCGCAGCCAAGAATCGCCTCCGGCGGACCCGCCGCGACCACATGACCGCCTTGCTCGCCCGCGCCCGGCCCCATGTCGATCACGTAGTCCGCTGTCCGGATCGTCTCCTCGTCGTGCTCCACCACCAAAACGGTGTTCCCCAAATCGCGAAGCCTGGTAAGAGTTGCCAAAAGCCGCCGGTTGTCCCGCTGGTGAAGTCCGATGGACGGCTCATCGAGAATGTACAGAACCCCCATCAGCGACGCCCCAATCTGGGTGGCCAGCCGAATCCGCTGTCCTTCTCCTCCCGATAGCGTGGAGGAGGCCCGTGAAAGGCTCAAATAGTTCAGCCCCACATCGGCAAGAAAACTAAGCCGCAGCCGGATCTCTTTGAGAATCCTTGCGGCGATCTTCTCCTCACGGGAAAGCAGCAAGAGGGAATTGAAGAAATCGAGCGCCTCTCTCACCGAGAAAGCGGTTACACCGTCGATTCCTTTGCCGCCGACACGGACAAAAAGCGCCTCTTTCTTGAGACGCGCACCAGAGCACTCCCGACACAGCCGGTTGTTCATGTACCGGGAAAGCTCATCCCGGACATCCTCGGATTCCGTCTCACGGAAGCGCCGCTCAAGGTTGTTGATTACCCCTTCGAAAGGCTTTGTGTACCGGTACTGGCGATCTCCGTCCTCCAGATGAAACCGGACCGGCTCCCCGGAGGAGCCAAACAGAACCAGGTTGCGAACCCGCTCAGGCAGCTTTCCAAACGGCACATCAAGCGGAAAGCCAAACTGTTTGGCCAGCGACTCAAGCGCCTGGTGATAGAAAGTCTGGGTGCGCTTGTTCCAGGGCGCGATCGCCCCTTCCCGTATGGAGAGGCCAGGGTCCGGCACCACCAGCTCCGGGTCGAAGTAGAAGGTCGTGCCAAGCCCTTCGCACCCGGGGCAGGCGCCATGCGGGGTATTAAAAGAAAAAAGGCGCGGCGTTACCTCTGGAAGGCTTACGCTGCAGTCGGGGCAGGCAAACTTTTCGCTATAAAGCGCGCCGTTTCCTTTCTCGTCAACCACACGAACCAGCCCGTCGGACAGCTTGAGACAAAGCGCGATCGAGTCGGCCAGCCGCCCGCGCGCGTCTTCCGAAACCTTCAGCCGATCAACCACCACGTCTATATCGTGTTTGCGCTTACGGTCGAGATCTATATGATCCGCCGGATCCCGCACCTCGCCGTCCACCACGACCCGTGAATAACCGTCGCGGGCTATCGTGGCAAGCTCCTTCTTGTATTCACCTTTGCGCCCCCGGACGATCGGCGCCCAAAGTTGCACCCGCACGCCATCCCCCATCCCCATGATGGCGTCCACGATCTGCGTAACCGTCTGCCTGCGGATTTCTTTGCCGCATGAAGGGCAGTGGACGCGGCCGATGGAGGCGAACAAAAGCCGCAGGTAGTCGTAGATTTCGGTGACCGTGCCAACCGTGGAGCGGGGATTTTTGCTAACCGACTTTTGCTCAATGGAGATGGCCGGGGAAAGTCCCTCTATCACATCGACATCGGGCTTCTCCATCTGCTCCAAAAACTGCCTGGCGTAAGCGGAAAGCGACTCGACATATCGCCTTTGTCCTTCCGCGTAGATCGTGTCAAACGCAAGCGACGACTTTCCCGATCCCGATACGCCGGTGATGACTACAAGGCGATCCCGCGGAATCTCCACATCAACATTTTTAAGGTTGTGTTCGCGCGCGCCGCGCACGACAATCCGGTCCAGCGCCATCTAAGACAACTTCTCTTTGAAATGCTTTAATCCAT
>WRHP01000074.1 GCA_009783195.1 Syntrophorhabdaceae bacterium
TCCCGAGCGCCTCCATGGACGCATCAACTTGATGCGTCCATGGAGGCGCTCGGGAAGAAGGAAAACAGACTTGCGTTGAAACGCCGTTTCGACAGCCCGAATTACTGGCGGATGCACATGGACATGCCTATGGCCGCGGGGATCGTCGAAATGACCGGTGGCGGTCCAATTCTCGGGCAGTCGGACGTGTTGACCGAACTTTTTAATGTCCCGTTGGAGGTCGAGGTCGCGTTTGATTCGAAACCGGAAAGCGTTCTTGTATCCATCGCGGCCAACCTTCTGGAGTCCTTGGCGGACGCCACGCGCTACAAGGATATGAAGCCGGTGAAAGGTGGCAATCTGTTCTTGGCGGGCGGCGGCAAGCTGTTGCTCGCCCTTTCGGCTCCGCTGACTTTCAGGGGAGCGGATCTCAAGGCGCACCCCGAACTTGCGGCGTCGTGGGATCAGTTGGTGGCGGGACTCGAAACAGTGCGGATAACCGAGGGCGACGTGGAAGACCTGCTGAATGGTTCTTTCACCCTGGCATTGGGAAGCGACGCCACAGTTATGGGATCGAACATCCCCGGTGTTTATATCGCCTTGACCGGCAGGAAAGGGGCGGCGGCGAAAATACTCGGAAAACTTATGGAGAATGAGCAATTCGCCCAGCTCGTTCCCTTGATCCCTTTGCAAGTCGACGGATGGGATTCGGTCTTCGCGGTGAGCCCGGAGGAGTTTCCGGCGCCCCTGGTATTCGGAGTCACGGGTGACACGCTTTTTATGGGTGTTCTCAATTCCGACGCACTTGGCCAAACCCCGGAAATTCCGGCCGGGCTCGCCGCAATGCTCGACAGCTCCCTTCTCGGAATCGGGGTTGCCGATGTTGCGGGGATCTGGAATTGGCTGAGGCGGGAGGTTGCGGATCCGAATTCGCTGCTGTCGTCGGTCATGGATGACGATGTCAAAGGCATTCTGGATACCCTCTTTGAGGAAGAGGCTGAGCCCTCCGTGTCCTTCTTCAAGCTATGGGCCACCGATCCGGGTACGGCGTTCATGGAGTTCTCCGTCGAGGACGTTCCGCAAGAGAAGAGCCTGCTGCCCCGCCTGCTGAAGGCGGCTCAATTGGCCGCTTCGCAACAGGATGAAGAATAGGCAATCGTTTCTTTGTGGAAACGATAATTGAAATGTTTTTAAAGGAGAAAAACATGGAATGGTACAAAATGTTTTGGAGGCGCTATGCCGATTTTTCCGGCCGTTCGCGGCGGAGCGAGTTCTGGTATGCGTGGTTGTTTATGATGATCACGGCCATTATTCTTACCGTCATAGATAGTTTCGTGATCGTGAGCGTATTGGGGTTTCCGCTTTTGACCATTCTATTTTGGCTGGCATCCATAGTGCCAAGCATAGCCATCGTTTTCCGCCGCCTGCACGATATCGGGAAGAGCGCATGGTGGATTTTCATCGGTTTGGTTCCTGTTGTGGGAGGTTTCATCGTTTTGTATTACTATGTCAAGGATAGCCAGCCCGGCAGCAACCAATACGGCCCCAACCCCAAAGGGGCGTGACGGTTTTCCGCTAGAGAAATGAATACGGTTCGGCTTGTTCGCCTTTTGCGCCCTCACCCCCGCCAATCGCCGGGGGTGAGGGCATGGGTTTTTTGATGGGTAAAGAAAATTCCACGAGTGGTTGAAGGCGCCGACTGGAGGGCGGCCGCCGCTCCTCCGGTGAAAACAAAGGATAACCTCGTC
This sequence comes from Syntrophorhabdaceae bacterium, assembly GCA_009783195.1. GTDB lineage: Bacteria > Desulfobacterota > Deferrimicrobia > Deferrimicrobiales > Deferrimicrobiaceae > UBA2219. Next base: position 1,728 of record WRHP01000074.1, read on the forward strand.
GTCCGGATATGCGGAAGGAATCAATTGGACAACGGATATACTCAACTAGAAACGGCATAATGGATTTTCGACAGGAGGGGTGATTTACATGAAAAAATTCATCAGCCCGATATTCGGACGCGTTCTGCTGGCGGCATCGTTCTCGATCCTGCCCATAATCATGACGCAAGCGGCTGAAGACGGCCCGGACGATGGTTCCCTTGCCGCGATGAAAGCATATAAGGCGGTGCTGCAGAATAAAACGACATTCTACAGCACTGACGATCACAAGCATTATAGGTTGAGCGAATTTGATTATTGGGACGATTCATACAACCATCCGCTCGAGGTGTATCGTTTTGCCGTCATTGATATGGATGATGACGGAATGCCGGAGGTCGTTTTGGAATTGACCACCGGTTTCGACGGCGCTTTTGAGGTATTGCATTACGAAGACGGCATGGTGTATGGCTTCAATTTCGTATACCGGGGAATGCTTGGCTTGTCCAGGAATGGGATGTATGTTGGTTCAAGTGGAGCCGACGACAACAGCATTCTCAAAGCGGCCTCTATAAAAAAAGATGCGTATGAGGAAGACGAGGTGGCATATTCCGAATCCGGACAGGACGCGAATGGCGACCTTGTGGTGTCCTACTATATTGGCGGATCAAAAACGACGGAAGATGAATTCAATGCAGTATCCCAACGCGTGTTCGATAATCCGGTTGACTGGCACGATTATACGGAAGCCAATATCGCATCCGTCTTTGAGTAGATTCGATCAAATTTGATTCGGAGGGAGGTTCGCGATGGGTATCGTTTTATGGATTGTTCTGGCAGTGGTCGTCCTGCTTGTTTTGTACGTCATCATGGCGTTCAACTCCCTGGTGCGGGGGCGTAATCAAGCCACCGAGGCCTGGAGCGACATCGAGACGCACTTGAAAAGGCGGTACGACCTTATCCCGAACCTGGTCGAAACGGTCAAGGGGTATGCCAAACATGAAAGCGCGACTCTCGAAAAGGTTGTGCAGGCCAGGAGCAGGGCGATGAACCAGAGCGGCGGGGCTGAAAACCATTCGGCGGTCGAAAACGATCTCGGCCAGTCGCTTATGTCGATTTTCGCCCTCTCGGAGTCGTACCCCGACCTCAAGGCCAACCAGAATTTTATCGAGCTGCAGAAAGAAATAACCGACACCGAGGACAAGATCCAGGCCTCGCGCCGCTTCTACAATTCCACGGTCTTGAGCTTCAACAACCGCACGGCCACCGTTCCGAGCAATGTGATAGCGGGTATGTTCAATTTCACGAAATTCGCGTATTTCGAGCTGGACGAGAGCGAGAAAGCGGCCGCTTCCAAGCCGGTTCGGGTTCAATTCTAGTCTTTTCGGAGAAGCGACCCGATGAATGTTTACGATCACATAACGGCCAATACCCGCAAGACCGTGGGTATTCTGTGCGCTTTTCCGGCCGTTCTGTTCGTAACCGTCTATGCGTTCGCCGTCCTGATGGCGGCGGCCGACGAGGCCGCATATGTTCTGGAAGAGGCCCTGCGGATTACGCTGGTTTTCTATCCATTGATGATTTTGGCGGTTGCCGCATGGATTGTGATTTCCTTCTACACGGGCGACAGGATGATACTGGGCGAGACGCAAGCCCGCCGCGTCACGTTCGAGGAAAACCGCGATCTGTTCCGCCTGGTCGAAAACACGGCTATCATGGCCGGGCTTCCGGTTCCGGAGATATACCTCATCGATGACGGTTCGTTGAACGCCTTCGCGACAGGGAGAAATCCGAAAAAAGCCTCGATAGCCCTGACCAAAGGCCTGGTCGAAAAGCTGGATAAGGCCGAACTTCAGGCGGTGATAG
>WRHP01000075.1 GCA_009783195.1 Syntrophorhabdaceae bacterium
CGGGCTTTGCCGCCAAGGGGTCCTCTCCGGCAAACGGCAACGGCACGGGAGGCGACCAGGCTTTGCCGCCGAAGAGATCAACGGAAGAACGCCCGCCGCCTCCGGAATACCGGGGCGTATCCCGTCGTCCCCATTGCGCCGGGTCCGGCATCGATACGGGTTTTGGGTCCGCCTGACCGCCAAGCGCCTGGATGATGGTGTGCCTGACCAGTTCATTTAAATCTCTTTGGTACTGGAACCGGACCTCGGTCTTTGCGGGATGCACATTCACATCAACCTCGTCGGGAGCGCAAGTGATGAAAAGATAGGCCACAGGCAGCCTGTCCGCCGGGAGGACTCCCCTGTAAGCCTCCCGCACCGCCGCGTACAATGCCCGATCTTTAAAACGCCGTCCGTTGACGAAGAACCAAAGGCCCGACGCGCCCGCCCTGGAAAGCTGCGGAAGGCCGACGCAACCGAAAACACGGAAAAAAGCTGAAGCAAGATCCACAGACGTCAAATACTGCGCGTCGTCCCCCGAATGTTTCCGAACGCGGTCCGTAGCCGTCTCTCTGGCTTCATAAAAGAAAGTTCCGCTCGCATCCCGGAACCGAAACGAAATGCCCTCGCCCGGAATTGCCACGCCGTGGAATACTTCCCGCAGATGCGCAGCCTCGGTCCGCTCGCTCTTCAGGAATTTTCTGCGCGCCGGAACGTTGTCAAACAACCCGGAAACCGTGATCGTAGTCCCCGATGGAGCGCCGGATTCCCGGACGGAGCGCACAACACCGCCTTCGGAAACAAGCTCTGTCGCGACCGGTCTTTCCGGCGGCCTGGTGGCTATGGTCAGGCGTGATACCGAGGCGATGGACGGAAGCGCTTCGCCTCTGAACCCGAAGCTTGCGATCCGGTCGAGATCCTCGGCCGAAACAATCTTGCTCGTCGTATGCCGCCGCAAGGCAAGCTCGGCCTCTTCAGGCGACATGCCGCACCCGTCGTCGGTGACACGCAACGTAAACGGGAAAGAGCCTGAAACTTCGGCCTCGATAGCGCGCGCGCCGGAATCAACCGCGTTTTCCAAAAGCTCCTTGAGTACCGAAGCGGGCCGCTCCACCACCTCTCCCGCGGCGATGCGGTTGACCACCTCATCCGGAAGCGAATGGATTTGCGCGGACAATTACCTTCCCCCTTTGCGCGCGGGGCGGTCTTCCCCAACCCGGATCTCCGCCTTCTTTATGCCGGCTATCCGCCTTTCAAATCGCGTCCTTTGCTCTTCCGAGCCTTTTTCGCCCATGAGCGCGCGCGTAATATTCTTTCCTTCCTCGACTCCCGGCTGGTCAAACGGATTGACCCCCGCGCACTCCCCGACTATCGCCGTCACCCACTCCCAGAACTGGAGGAAAGCCCCGACATGCTCTTCATCCCGGCTACCGATCTCCATTCGCACGATCGGTCTTCCCGCCGCCCACAAAGCGCCGACTGTCCCCTCGAACTCCGCGTCGAAGAGATCCCTCATCTGGCGTCCGCCAAACATCGCCATCTCCGGAGCCAACTCGGCTTTCGGCATAATCCCCTTTTCACGCCCCTTCATCCACCGCACGAAGGTAAACACCTTGTCCGCGGGACCGTCCTGATACAACTGCACCTGGGAATGCTGGTCCGTCACGCCAAGCGCCCGGACAGGCGTCTGCCCCACCGGACTTCCGCAGACCCGCTTTTTCCCAAGGCTTTCGCCCCAAAGCTGCTGCCACCACTCGGCCACACGATCAAGCCCCGCCCCGTAGGTGAACCACACCTGCACCGGCTTTGGCGACTGGTACAGATAGTGGGCATAGACGGCGGAAGCAAACCGCACGGGATTGTCCGCGTCCCTCGTATTGCGAAAGATGGACTCCATCTGCGCGGCCCCGTTCAAAAGCCCCCCGATGCGTACTCCCGCCGCGGCCAGCGGCAAAAGCCCTCCCGGAGTAAACACCGAAAACCGGCCGCCGACATTTGGCGGAATTTCATAGCTCTTCAGTCCTTCCTCACGCGCCAACCGGCGGAAGATGCCTTTTTGAGGATCGGTCACGATGATCAACTGTTCCTTCCATCGCTTCCCAACGGCTTTCTTGAGCGCCGCGATCACCACTGACAGTTGCGCGTTGGTCTCGCCCGTCCCGCCCGATTTGCTGATGGCGACGACTACGGTTTTTTTCAGAGGATGTGACGCCAAAAGCGGGAAGAAAACATCGGGGTCCACGTTATCGGCAACAGACAGCTTCAACCCGCCGCGCGCGGCGACCATGCCGACAGCTTCATAAACAGCCCGCGTGCCAAGCGACGACCCGCCGATTCCAAGCACCAGCAGGTGCGTATATTTCGCGGCAAGCGCCTTCGCGTCACGCGCAATCGCGCGACCCTCTTTCTCCAGGAAAGGCAGGTCGGGAAAACCGATCTCGCCCTTGAGATTTCTTGCTTCAAGCGACTTCACCGCGCGGTCCACCTGATCCATCGCGCAACGGAAATCGGCAGCGGAAATCCCCACCCCGTCCGACAGATTGCTTTCTTGCACCAGCGAAAAATCAAACCGGAACCGGATGCGTCCCATATCCCCTCCTTCGCCTATTGTCGCAGATACCATTCAACAAACCGGACAATACCTTCCTCTATGGACACTTTAGGGTCGTACCCTATTTCAGCTCTGGCCAAAGATATATCCGCGTATGTTTTGGGCACATCGCCTGGCTGAGGCGGACTGAAACGACGCGCCGCCGACCGGCCGCACGCCTTCTCCAACAGGGAAACAAGATCCTTAAGGGAAATCGTCGCCGATTCCCCCAAATTGTACACACGATATCCCGCCGGGGCGTTCATCGCGCCGAGAACCCCTGAAACAATGTCTTCAATATAGGTGTAGTCCCGCAGGGACGACCCATCTCCGTACAAGTCGATCTCCTTCCCTTCCAGGATCATCCGGGCAAACTTGTGAATTGCCATCTCCGGACGCTGGCGGGGGCCATACACGGTAAAAAACCGCAGCGAGACCACATTCATGCCATACAAGTGACAATAGGTATGGCAAAGAAGCTCTCCAGCCTTCTTCGTGGCGGCATACGGACTAACGGGGTAATCCACGAAATCAGACTCTGAAAACGGCACTTTAATGTTTCCGCCGTAAACGGATGAAGATGAAGCGAAAAGTATCCGGGGAACCTTTTGTTCGCGGGCCCACTCAAGAACCCGGATCGTCCCGTTGATATTCACGTCGGCATACCCGGCCGGGTCAGCAACGGACGGACGCACCCCAGCCTTTGCCGCCATATGAATAACGACATCGGGGCGGATGCCGTTCCCCCAGCGGACAAGAGCATCGGAATCCCGGATGTCAGCCTCAAAGAAAGAGAATCCCGGATGTTCCCGTAATGCGGAAAGGTTCTTTTTCTTGATCGCCGGGGCGTAGAACGGATCAAAGTTATCGAGACCAAATACGCGGTCCCCACGGGCCAGCAAGCTTTCAGCCACGTGAGAACCGATAAAGCCGGCAACCCCGGTAATGAACACGTCAAGAGGCATTAAAGAACTCCCAAAATGTTTCTTGCCGCCACTGC
>WRHP01000076.1 GCA_009783195.1 Syntrophorhabdaceae bacterium
CGTTTGAAAGGAGTGCTCTATTCCAGGGCGCACGACTACAAAGCCAAAGCGCCCGAGACCGTTCTGGCACGCGAGGCCCTAAGTTCCCCTGTCGGCTCTCCGCCGCTCCGGGAACTCGCGAAAGGGAAAGGCCGCGTCGTCATCATCACCAGCGACCACACGCGCCCCGTGCCCAGTCGGATCACCATGCCCCTTTTGCTGGAGGAAATACGCGCCGGCAACCCCGGCGCTGACATAACTATACTCGTTGCCACTGGTATGCACAGGAACATGACGCGGGATGAAATCGCCGAGCGTTTCGGCCCCGAGATATCCTCCGGCGAAAAAATTATCGTGCACGACTGCCACGACGAATCGAATCTCGTTTCGCTGGGCGCTCTTCCGTCGGGAGGAGAATTGGTTCTCAACCGCCGGGTGGTGGAGTGCGATCTTCTTGTCTCGGAGGGGTTCATCGAGCCGCATTTCTTCGCGGGATACAGCGGCGGACGCAAAGCAGTGCTGCCGGGAACAGCCGGATATAAAACCGTACTGGCCAACCACTGCGCGGAGTTCATCGCGCACGACCGCGCACGGACGGGAGTGCTGGACGGCAACCCCATCCACAAAGACATGGTTTTCGCCGCGAAAACCGCAAAGCTTGCCTTCATTTTAAACGTCGTCCTGGACGCGGATAAAAAAATCATCGCGGCCTTCGCCGGTGACGCAGACGCGGCGCATCGCGAGGGATGCGATTTTTTGAAAGGGCTGGCGGGCATCGAGCCCGTTCCGGCGGATATCGTCATCACGGGAAACGGAGGGTATCCCCTGGATCAGAACATCTATCAGTCCGTCAAAGGCATGACGGGCGCGGAGGCCAGCATTGCCCCCGGCGGGGTAATCATCGTGGCGGCGGAGTGCCGCGACGGTCACGGAGGGGAGAAGTTCTACGACACCTTCAAGGACACGCGCTCCGCCGAAGAAGTTATGCGTACGATAGCCGCGCGCGGCCGCGACGAAACCCTGCCGGACCAGTGGCAGTCGCAGATATTCATGCGTATCCTGCTGAAGCACAGGGTGATTATGGTCTCTTCGGTCGCGCCGGAGATGATAGAGCATTTGGGCATGATCCCGGCGCAATCGCTGGAAGCCGCTTTGACGAAGGCGGAGGAATTGCTGGATAAAAAAGACGCTTCCGTTACGGTAATCCCGGACGGAGTATCCGTCATAATCTGAAAGGTAGGTGCTGGTGGTGTTAGGTAAGGTTCCGATTCTCAAAATGATCCACAAAGTTCCAGGCGGTCTTATGGTGGTGTTTCTGGTGCTGGGGTGTTTGGTGAATACTTTCGCGCCTGAATCGCTCATGATCGGCAGTTTTACGACGGCGCTTTTCAAAAACGGCGCGTTGCCGTTGATTGCCGTTATGCTTTTCTGCAGCGGAGCGCAGATCACCATAAAAACCGCTGGAATAGCGCTTTGGAAAGGCATAGTTCTCAACACCAGCAAGGTCCTGCTGGGTGTTTCCGTCGCCCTTATCGTGGGAAAACTTCTCGGGCCGCACGCGACATGGTTGGGAATAACGCCGCTAGCGTTTATTTCCGCGATGTCGAACTCGAACGGGGGCCTTTTCGCGGCGCTTGCCTCTCGCTACGGCGACGACTCTGACGTAGGGGCTCTGGCGATTGTCTCCACCAACGACGGCCCGTTTTTCGAGATGGCTTTCATGGGCGTCGCCGGGTTGGCCGCTATTCCCTGGGTTGCCTTGGTGGCGGTGGTAATTCCCATCATCGTCGGCATGATCCTCGGCAACCTCGACGAGGATTTCCGCAAATTCCTGGCGCCCGGCATCATGATCTCCATCCCGTTTTTCGCGTTTCCGCTGGGGGCTGGGCTCAACCTGAAGCAGATCATCGACGCCGGCGGCTCCGGGGTCATTCTTGGCCTCTTCACGTTGGTGGTTACCGGGCTCGGCAGTTACTTCATCTTTAAATATTGCGTGCCGAAGGCCATGCGTAAAAACGACGCGGTCGGCGCTGCTGTGGGCACGACGGCGGGCAACGCGGCCATGACCCCCACGGCGTTCGCCAACGTCGATCCCTCCTTCGCGCCTTACGCCGCGGCCGCCACGGTGCAGGTGGGCGCTTCCATCGTCGTCACGGCGCTTCTTTGCCCCCTTCTCGTCGACTTCCTGGCGCGGTACGAGCGAAAGAAACAGGGTCTGGCGGCGGAAAAACCAGCTGAAGTTCTTAAGGACATTGGGACAAATCTTTAGTCAGACCTGTGTTCGGTTGTAGCTTCGCGAAAACCTTCGGTCCTGGCGTTTCCCTTCGTGGACCGAAGGTTTTAAATCATATGTACGGGCAAAGCCCATACGGTGTCTGTCAGCGGCAGCCGTTCTTTCACAAGGCAAAGCAACGCGCCGGCCCCGACTTTTTTACCGGCAATGCCTGCAAGGCAGCGAAAGGCTTTTACCATGGATTTTATCGGGTCGCCGGTGGCCTTGATCTCAACCGGGTACAGGGTATCCCCATTCTCGATCAACAGGTCGATTTCATTTTTATCTTTATCGCGGTAATAGTACAGCGGCGGTTTTACAATACCATCGTTATAATAGCTTTTTAGGATCTCAGCAAATACAAAGCTTTCAAAAATGTGCCCCCACATAGCTCCGCTTGCCAACTGATCGGGCGTGTTCCACCCAAGCAGCCAGCAAGCCAGGCCTGTATCGAGAAAATACATCTTTGGAGTTTTTATCAACCGCTTATTGAAGTTATTGTAATAGGGCTCCAACAGGTAAACCAGCCCGCTGGATTCCAGCACGGACAACCATGCCCGAACCGTCTTGACGTCCTTGGCGCAGATCTCCGCTATAGTGCTTAAATTCAACATTTCACCAGTAAGTGAAGCCGCAGCTTTCACAAACTTGATAAACGCCGTTTCGTCCTGGATATTCAGAACGTCCTTGATGTCTTTTTCGATATAGGTCTGAAAATAGGAACTGTAATAGTCCGCCCAATCATGCAGGTCGCTTTCGGTTTCATACAGCTCTGGAAAAAAGCCTTTATGAATGCACGACACGACCCTGACGTAATCAAACCCGGAAGATTTTGCCGCCTCATCCATGTGTTCCGCGGTGGGTATAAACGGATTACGGTATGCGCTCCGCGCAAGTTCTCTCATGGAAATGCCGAGCAATTTGATGATTCCCGCGCGGCCCGCCAAGCTGTCGGTAACGTTTTTCATCAGTTTCATGCTCTGCGAGACCGTAAGATAAAACTGACCTTTTTTCTT
>WRHP01000077.1 GCA_009783195.1 Syntrophorhabdaceae bacterium
CTGTAAGACATTCAGAGTGGACCCTAACCAGCACCGGCTCGTCGGGGCGGATTTCTCCCTTGACCATGGCAATGTGGGTTTCGCCGCTAAGCTCGTTCGTGTAGGCGTACGCGATAAAATCTCCCGCGCCTTTAAGCGGCATCTTCACGCCGTCGCTGCGGCGCACCAACCGCTCGTAGCGCATCCGATGCTCGATCAACTGCTTTATGGAGACAATTTTTAAACCGTGCTCCGCCGCAAAGACCTCAAGATCCGGCATCCGCGCCATCTCGCCGTCATCCCTCATGACCTCGCAAATGACACCGGCGGGAACGCATCCCGCAAGGCGGGCCAGGTCCACAGACCCTTCCGTTTGTCCCGTTCGGACGAGCACACCGCCATTGCGGGCAATGATCGGAAAGACATGTCCCGGGCGGGCGAGATCTTGTGGTTTGGCGTCTTCCGCAATCGCGGTAAGGATAGTCGTCGCCCGGTCGGCGGCGGAAATACCTGTCGTTACTCCGCGACGCGCCTCGATGGAAACGGTAAAAGCGGTCCCGAAGGAGGAATTATTGTCTGAAACCATCGGCGGCAAGTTAAGCTGTTTGGCCTTTTCGTCCGTTATGCTGAGGCATACCAGCCCGCGGCCATAGCGGACCATGAAATTTATCGCCTCCGGAGTGGCAAACTCCGCGGCAAGGGTCAGATCCCCTTCGTTCTCCCGATCCTCGTCATCCACCAGGATAACCATCTTTCCCTGGCGGATATCTTCAATTGCCTTTTCTATTGTCGAAAGAGGCATCCCGTTTACCTGTTTATGTTTATGCAATCCCGTGGGTTTTCAGAAAGTCAAGCGTCACGCCGCCCCCTTGGGCCGCATCGAGATACCTGGATACATACTTTCCGATAATGTCTGTTTCCAAGTTGACCCTGACGCCTGGGCGCGCGTCCTTTAAAGTCGTCCGCTCCAGCGTGGTCGGTATGATGGCCAGTTCAAAACCGTCGCTCCGGACGGTGCTTACGGTAAGGCTTATGCCGTCCACGGCAATCGCCCCTTTATAGACAATAAATTTCATTATAGAAGGATCGGCCTGTATATGGAATACCCGCGCCTCTCCTTCCGGCCGAATCTCCCGCACAACTCCGATGCCGTCCACATGGCCATAGACAATGTGCCCGCCAAGTCGCCCGGAAAGCGTCAAGGCGCGCTCCAGGTTGACCGCGGTTCCAGGTTTTAGCGATCCGACCGTCGACTTTGAAAGGGTTTCGGTGGAAACATCGGCGGTAAACCTTCCCGGCTCCTTTTTTGTAACCGTCAGACATACGCCGGATACGGAAACCGAATCGCCGGGAGCCATTCCTTCTTCGGGCAGGCTTGTTGTTATCGCAATGGCTTTCCCCGCCCTAAGGGGAGAAAGAGACGCCACGACTCCGACATCTTCCACTATTCCCGTAAACATTTACCCAAGCCTCCCGTAAACCGCTATAAAGCGTAACGCAATCTGGTATCACTATAACGCATTGGCGGCTTCTTTCGCTTATGCGAAAACCGCGCTACAGCGGACATCGCCGGGAGCTTTTTTCGCTCGATACTCTCTCATTCAGGTACGTTTGCGTGCCGTCCATGGCACGCTGCACTGCCCTGTTTCTTGCTTCTCCGTCCCTGGCTACGCCGCGAAACAGAGGCTCCTTCAGGAGAGGTATCTTGCTTAAACAAAACCTCTACTCCGATGGCCGCTGTGGTGGATGCGGTTTTCGCGCACATGCCCGCACTGCGCCTGTTTCTTGGCGGAGCTGTCCGTGGCTGCGCGGCGAAACAGAAAGCATATCCTGCCGAAAGAGGTATCCTGTTCAATACCTCCCATACGTAACCATCAGTAATGCCGGAAAAAAGCACAATCCAAAATTGGGTGCCAGAGCAGTACACCCGCTTGCCAAAATTCCCGTTTGCCGCAATCGTGGACAAAGAGCACACCTGCTGTTTTCTTTCTTTTTTATATACCTTATCCGCCAAACAATTCGCATCGCATAGAAGGAGATGAACATCAATGATGACCTTCGGTTATGTTCGCGTATCCGGCGCGGACCAGAACGATGACAGACAAAAGATTGCGATGAGCGAACTGGGGATTCCGCCGGAGTGCGTGTTTGCGGACAAGCTGTCGGGGAAAGATTTTGAGCGTCCGGCATACAAATCGCTGCAGGAAAACCTCAAACCTGGCGATCTGCTCTATATCAAGAGCATCGACCGCCTTGGGCGTAATTATCACGAAATCCAGAACCAGTGGCGCATTCTCACAAAAGAGCGATGCGTTGACATCGCCGTAATCGACATGCTGCTTCTGGATACACGCCAGGGCAAGGATTTGCTTGGAACGCTGATCGCTGACCTTGTCCTCACCCTGCTTCATTTATCGCCCAGAACGAGCGTGAGAACATCCGCCAGAGACAGGCCGAGGGTATTGCCGCCGCGAAGGCGCGGGGGGTTCGTTTTGGCCGTCCTGTAAAAAAATCTCCCGAAGATTTCGGCGTTCTGGTGGAGCAATGGGAATGTGGCAAACTGTCGCTGCCGACGCTACTGGAACAGACAGACATGAAAACAGCTACGTTTTACAGGCGCTTACGGGAATTCAGAGCAGACAAGGAAGTAACTACTAAAAAGCATGCTTTTTGATAGTCACAAGTCGCATTCAGTGTTTTCAAAAACAGGCACTATCTCGTATGGATTTCAGTATGAATTTCGATAGTTTGCGGTGCGGCGAAAAAAACACTTGACATAACGGGGTGGTTTTTGGTAGGAAGCCTACCTATATTCATAGCTATCAGAAAGCATACTTTTTAATAATTGCAATCATTTGCAATTATTTTGCGCCTCCACTATCTCACGGATAGAACTGGGATATTCGGACAAAAAGGTATGCGGCGAGGTCGCAATAGAATAGCGGACGGATTAAACAGTCGGCTAATAATTCATACTCAGGAGAAACAGG
>WRHP01000078.1 GCA_009783195.1 Syntrophorhabdaceae bacterium
TTGTTCTTAATCATTCGCTGCTCGGCCGCGCTTGCGCTCCATATATTTGCCCCACCATCTTGATAGTCGCGCAACAACGCACTGCCGGAAGTCGGAACAAAATCAAAGTAAAGGGACTTCATCAACGTGGTTTTTCCCGAGCCGCTCTCGCCCACAATGCCCAGCACCTCACCGGGATATACATCAAAAGAAATATCATTCGCGGCCCAAACGGCTCCGCACACCCCGCAGCGATTTTTTTCCAAATTTTGTTGACAAACGGGGCACCCGTCGCCGTAACGGACCACCAGATGCTTCACCGATAATACCGGCGCTTCATTCAGCTCCATGACCGTACCTCCCGGCAATACGAGGTATCGGAACACTGATAAAACCGGCCGCCGGTCTCCCTGTCAAACACCTCGTCAAGATAGGTGTTCTCGCTTCCGCACAGGCGGCACTTCTTGCCTTTAAAACTTTCCCGTTCAAAGGGAACATCGTCAAAAGCGAGGGAAACCACCTCCGTATGCGGGGGGATGGCATAAATCTTTTTTTCACGCCCCGCGCCGAACAGATACAGGCATTCCGCCCTGTGTAATTTGGGGTTGTCGAATTTCGGGATCGGGCTCGGGTTCATCATGTAACGGCCCCCGGCCATGCAGGGGTATTCGGAAGAAACCGTCACTTTTTTGTACTTCACCAGGCTTTCGTATAGTTGAAGCCACATCGGGGCGTAATCTTTTTCGGCATGCATCTTTTTCGTCGCTTCTTCACGCGCCTCAACAATGCGGAGAGGTTCTGGGATGGGAACCTGAAAGACGAGAATTTGTCCGTTCGTCATGGGGATTTCCGGAATTCTGTGCCGGGTTTGGATTAACGTGGCCTCGCGGGTATCGGTTGTGGTTTTAACGCCGGTGCAAATGCCGACGAACTTTTTAATATTTTCCGCATTCACGCTTTCATCGCTGCCCTGGTCGATGACCTTGAGAACATCGTCCGGCCCGATCAGTGAAAGTGTCAGTTGGATGCCGCCCGTACCCCATCCCCGCCCGATGGGAAGCTCGCGGGAGCCAAACGGCACCTGATATCCCGGTATGGCAACCGCCTTGAGTGCGGCGCGGCGGATCTCCCGTTTGGAGCCCTCGTCAAGAAAAGCGAAATTATAGTTCTTATTCACCATCCGCCCTCCTTGTTTTTCTTACCGCGTCCAGCTTTGATTGGAAGGTAACATAGTGCGGCAATTTTAGATGGGAAATGAATCCGTTCATTTCCAGGCTGTCGCCGTGCGTCAGCACAAATTCTTCATCCTGCGCGGGGTATGGGCCGCCGTTATCCAGCTCGCGGTCTATCACCGCCATGGAAATCGCCTTATTCTCATTTCTGCCGAATACCGCGCCGTAACCGACGGCAAGCTTAAGCTGATCCTTGTCGTCCGCCGTATTAAAGCATTCCACCTCGGTGATCAGTACTTCGCCAATGTAGATGCTTTCGCTTTCGTCCAGCAAATAGGGCACATGAAGCTCCACAAAACCGCAGCGCAACTCGCCAACCGTCGGATGCACCTGGCCGAACCCGCGCAACGCGGAGTACGCAAGCCCGGATATAAATCCGGTGTCCGCGCGGGAAAGGGTTTGCAGGCGCGCGCTTCTTTCCGCCGGGAATTCCAGCATATTCGCGGTCACGTCACAGGGGGCCCGATCGCCTTGGGCAAAACGGTCGATCAGCCCCTCCCGTTTCAATCCGTCGGACACGCGCGGGCATGGGACGATCTCCTCCGGCGATTGTGCCGCAAGAGCATTCTGTATTGCTTGCCGCATGGCGGAAGCGCTTTCCTTGTCCGCATCAAATTGAATCAGCCTGTAGGTGTAATCATAGGTCGCGCCGAGAATCTGGCCGCCGGGGATGTCCTTAAAAGCGGCCGATATTCGCCGCACAACCCGCATCGCCTCGGTATCGACTATTTTTGTGTAGTAATTTCGTGCAAGGGTAGAGCGATAGGCGCGCAGCAAGAACACCGCCTCTTCCACCGAGCCTTCGCATTGCTTCAGGGCAAGCGCGGCATATCGTGTGGAATACAAACCGGCTTCACTCATTACGCGATCCACCAGCAGCGACAGCTTGTTTTCGATCGCCTCAATCTCAACATCTTTCTCAGTACCGCTTTTGTAGAAATCCAGCAGCTTAATGCTTTCCTCAATCGCTTCTTTGCCGCCGGAAACAGCAACATACGCCATCTATTCCGCCTCCATTCGTGTTAAGCGGGGAATGGCGTACAATTCGCCCATACTCGAAACAAACAACAAGTCAATCCCTTCAGGGTATTCATGGTACTGCCCATCTCGCATAACAATCGCATCTCTTACTGTTTGTGTCACATGCACTGTGATACGGTCTTCAATGCCCGGCCCGAATAGCGTCAATCGGCACACGGGCGGATCATCGTTTCGGATAATAATGGTCGCGCTTTTATGCGGGTCGGCAAGCGTTCCGCGTTTTGCGTTTTCGATAGCGTATCCCGCGTCCTTGGGGTTGGATACAAAAATATAGTCAGCGGATTCGAGGGGTTCACTTTTTGCAAGTGTCAGCGACAGGATTTCATCAGACAGCGATTGGTTTTTGCATGTGTGAAAACTGACCTCATTGTCAAGCAGCGTCATTGCAACGGCTAAAAACGCGGGGTGTTCGCCAACCAGTTTACTTGCGTATTTGCTTATGCTTACGACCCTTGCGGGGTTGGACATGGCCTCAAGCAAGAGCCGGAATATCTTCTGGCTGTTAAATACGATGCTAAAGTTGTGCTTTTTTGAAAGCGTTGAGATCATGGGGCGCCTCCTGATCCAAAGATTCAAAATTGACCGTTGTTTTCAGATGCATGGCGTTTTCCCGCATCACCCTGTCGTTT
>WRHP01000079.1 GCA_009783195.1 Syntrophorhabdaceae bacterium
CCCGTATCTCTACGGCTTTACCTGAATGTCAAGACCTGGTAAGGTTCTTCGCGTTGCTTCGAATTAAACCACATGCTCCGCTGCTTGTGCGGGCCCCCGTCAATTCCTTTGAGTTTCAACCTTGCGGCCGTACTCCCCAGGCGGGATGCTTATTGTGTTTACTCCGGCACAGAAGGGGTCGATACCTCCTACACCTAGCATCCATCGTTTACAGCGTGGACTACCAGGGTATCTAATCCTGTTTGCTACCCACGCTTTCGCGCCTCAGCGTCAGTCTTGGTCCAGATAGCCGCCTTCGCCACTGGTGTTCCTCCCGATCTCTACGCATTTCACCGCTACACCGGGAATTCCGCTATCCTCTCCCACACTCAAGCCAGACAGTTTTCAAAGCTATTCCCACCTTGAAAACGGGACTTTCACTCCAAACTTATCTCGCCGCCTACGCGCCCTTTACGCCCAGTCATTCCGGACAACGCTCGCCCCCTACGTATTACCGCGGCTGCTGGCACGTAGTTAGCCGGGGCTTCCTTGCAGGGTACCGTCTTCTCCTCGTCCCCTGCGACAGAGGTTTACGACCCGAAGGCCTTCTTCCCTCACGCGGCGTTGCTGGGTCAGGCTTTCGCCCATTGCCCAATATTCCCCACTGCTGCCTCCCGTAGGAGTCTGGACCGTTTCTCAGTTCCAGTGTGGCCGGTCATCCTCTCAGATCGGCTACCCATCGTCGACTTGGTAGGCCTTTACCCCACCAACTATCTAATGGGACGCGAACTCACCCCTCCGCGGGCCTTTCGGCCCTTTCACCACATTACCATGCGGTCCCGTGGTCCTATGCGGTATTAGCGCCTGTTTCCAAACGTTATTCCCCTCGGTGGGACAGATTGTTCACGCGTTACGCACCCGTCCGCCACTTAGCTATCCTCGGATTGCTCCTCCGATTGCTCCGTTCGACTTGCATGTGTTAAGCACGCCGCCAGCGTTCGTCCTGAGCCAGGATCAAACTCTTGTGTTTAATCCTCCCCGCGCATATCCACCTCCCAGTGTCTATACGCGTTCTCTCATTCCTTACATTGACTTCTCTTCTTCGTCTTCCCTGTATCGTTTTCAAGGTCCGCTTCGCCGCTTCGCGCGCTCCGCTTCGCACGGCTTCCCAATGCCCTCTCCGCGAGGCGCCCGCATAGAATAACATCCGTCCCGCCCCTTGTCAAGCCTTTTTGGGCTCTTTTTTGAAAAAAACACACGCGCGTTCAGGGAGGCGGGGATCCTTCCGTGCGCGCGGCTCAGTAGGAGGGCATTTCGACAATCTCATCGGATTGCCGCCATGGCGTTCCAACCGCGTTTTCCCTTTCCGCAAGCCAGTCCGGCATCGGCGCGAGCATCTCTTTCACCAGCCAGCCGATCCACTCCATCCCCCGCCGTTGGTTAACTTCCGGGCTATATGCCGTAATGCCCGCCACAAGCCCTCTGTTGTCCAGGCCCATTTCCCCGATCAACCCAAACAGCGCGTCCATTGGAATACCGTACAGGCCCGTTTCGCCGCTGTCCTGATCGCGCACGTTGCCCCGCGCTGTATCGATACCCGTAAGGTCAATCGCGCCCGACGCGGCCGCGTCATCCAGGCGGATAAAAACGCCGTTCCCGGCAAACGCCTCAAACCGCTCGCGGGGCAGGACATAGATGTCGCCCTCCCTGGCGCCGATAAAAGTCGACAGCTGCATGTCCCCATAATAAGCGTCGCCCTCCGAGTACATCACGGAAAGGCAGCTGGCATCCTCCAGATCGGGAAACATCGAAAGTATTTGTGCAGAAAGCGTCTCCAGCGCGTTTTCGGCCACCCCGGCGGTCACAAAATACACGGTCATTTTCTTGTCGCGCGGCGGGCGGTATCCGGTCGATGTATAGATCAGGTTCCACCCAAAGATTGCCGCGCCGAGCAGAAGCGCGTACCGCCACCAACCATACGAGAAATGGTTCCGCACCCGTTCCTTCGTAATCTTTGTATCATTCATCTCTTTACTGCCTCGGTTTCATTGTCGGAAAAAGGAGGACGTCGCGAATGCCCGGGTTGCCCGTCAACAGCATAACCAGACGGTCGACGCCCATACCAATACCGCCCGTCGGCGGCATGCCATATTCGAGTGATTCACAGAAATCTTCATCGATCGCCATCGCCTCATCGTCACCCTTTGCGCGCAGACGCGCTTGCTGCACAAACCGCTGGCGCTGGTCGATCGGATCGTTAAGCTCGGTAAACGCGTTCGCGTTCTCATATCCGGCAATGAACAGCTCAAACCGCTCGGTCAAACCTTCCCGGCCAGGTTTTTTCTTCGCAAGCGGTGATATTTCGATCGGATAATCGGTAATGAAAGTCGGCTGAATCAGCGTATCCTCGACAAAAACGTCGAACGCCCTGTTCAGAAGCTCACCCCGGCTTGCATTTTCGTCTTTATACTCCAGGTTCATCCCTTTGGCCAGCGCGCGCGCCGCCTCGTCCGATTCGGCGGCCAAAAAATCGGCGCCGGTCCGCCGTTTTACGGCTTCGTTCATCGACATTCTCGCAAAAGGAGGCGTCAGATCAATCGCGTGTCCTTCAAATTCGATTTTCGTTGTGCCAACTACAGCCATCGCGCAATGCGCGATAACGCCCTCGGCGATTTCCATCATCCCCGAGAGGTCCGTATACGCCTGGTAGAGCTCCATCATCGTAAATTCCGGATTGTGCGTCGCGTCCATGCCCT
>WRHP01000080.1 GCA_009783195.1 Syntrophorhabdaceae bacterium
CGTCTCACCAACCCGACCGCGACCCTCTTTTTCGCCTTTCTTGTCAATCTCGCGATTACGCTCGCCATCGCCCTCGGCCTAATTGCGACGGGCATCGACGGTATTCAAGTTGCCGGCGCCTTTGTCTACGCCGGCTCAATCGGCGCTTCCGGCTTCTTGTTCGCCGGCCTCGCGCTCCTTATGGCGCAACTCTTCACCACCGCTCGCGGCGCCATGACCGGCGCCTTTACTTTGATGGGCGTGTTTTATATCATGCGCGCCTTTGGCGACATGTCCGGCAATATGCTTAGCTACATCTCGCCTATGGGCTTGGGCCTTAAAGTTTCTTCCTTTTACGAAAATAATTGGTGGCCAATCCCCGTCTTGTTCGCGCTGACCATTGTCGTTAGCGTTGCCGCATTGCTTATTTGCCGCCGCCGCGATCTCGGCGAAGGCGTTATTCCGGCCAGCGCGGGCAAACGGCACGCCAGCCGCTTCTTGCAGACGCCGCTTGGTCTCGCTTGGCGTCTAACGCGCGGCAGCTTCGCCGCCTGGAGCATCGGTATGCTCGTCCTCGGCGCGACTTACGGCGCCGTAGTCGGCGAAATCGAAGCCTTTGTCATGAACAACGAAATGTTCCAAGTCCTGCTCGGCATTGGCGGCGACGGCGAAGCTATCGCCGGCGAGGTCGCCGCGGCCTTTGTCGCGCTTATCTTAGCCGTCATGGCCATGATTGCCGTTGTGCCGATTATTACTATCACCAATAAAATCCGCGCCGAAGAAGACGGTTGTTCAGTCAAAAAAGGCCCCGGAGGCGAAAAAAACCACGAAAAAGCCTGTAATTCAAAAGGCCCCTGTCTTACCAGCGCCCGAGCCTCTTCCTGACGGGAGCGTTAACCAGCAAACCGGGCGCCGCAGGCCGCTTATAGTTTTCCCCAAATAAAAAAACTTAAAAAAAAACTAAAGTTTATCTCCGTTCATGCCGACAATGAAAAAGGCTAATCCTGTCTTTGGATGGAAAATCCGCGGTTATTCGTCCGGGAAAAGGTAAGGCCTAAGGGAGGGCAAGGATGCCTTCCCGGGAAATCTTCGCCAACAGCGGAGGTTTCGAAACATTCAAGGAGGATCGTATGATCATCAACCACAACCTGAGCGCAATGTTTGCGGACAGGTCCCTCAAGGTAACCCAGCTTTACCTCACCAAAGACATGGAGAAGCTCTCGTCAGGACTTCGTATCAATCGTGCCGGTGATGACGCTTCCGGACTCGCGGTCTCCGAAAAAATGCGGAGCCAGATTCGGGGCTTAAACCAGGCTTCGACAAATGCGGCCAACGGCATCTCCTTCATCCAGGTAGCCGAAGGATACCTCCAGGAAACCCAGGACATTCTCCAGCGTCTGCGGGAACTGGCGGTTCAGGCAGCCAACGGCATCTACTCCGAAGAGGACAGGATGTACATCCAGGTGGAAGTTTCTGCCCTGGTTGACGAAGTTGACCGGATTGCAAGTCATGCCCAGTTTAACGGCATGAATATGCTTACCGGCCGTTTTGCGCGGCTTATGGGAGAAAACATCGTTACCGGTTCCATGTGGTTCCATATCGGCGCCAATATGGACCAGCGGAAACAGGTGTTTATCGGAACCATGACCACCATGGGGCTGGGTATCCGAAATCCGGGCGATCAAACTTTCATCGACCTGGGAGATCCGGAAGGGGCAAACAAGGCTATTGGAACTCTTGATGCCGCTCTCAAAATTGTCAGCAAACAGCGGGCGGATCTGGGAGCTTATCAGAACCGGCTGGAACATGTGGTCCGGGGCCTCGATATAGGTGCGGAAAACCTGCAGGCAGCCGAGTCCAGAATCAGGGATACCGACATGGCCCACCAGATGGTGAATTATGTACGGGAGCAGATTCTGAGCCAGGCCGGAACAGCGATGCTCGCCCAGGCAAACCAGAGGCTGACTTCGGTATTGCAATTACTCCAATAAAGGAGTATTATTTGTATGAAGGGGAATTCCGTTCGTAATTGTTTCGGAATTCCCCCCTCTGGTACATTGTTGTTTTGGAAAAAGCAAAATGCGCAGCATTTTGCAGGACTTGTGAGGCAACCGATCAGGTTGTCTCACAAGTCCAGCGATCTTTGACAAAAACCCTCTTTTGCCATGTGTGGCTGAAAATCAGCCAGGAAGCGGATGGCGCGAAACGATTATTCACTATGTGAATGACCGTTTCGTTCCGTATGCGGTAATCAGGGGCGGCGGCGCGAAACCGTCCCTGAAAAACCGTTTCCGCGGAAGGTTCCGGCACGGATAGCCGGGGCAGCAGTACTATGGAGGGTAATAAATGATAATTAATCACAACATGAGCGCTCTTTACGCCGATCGTCAGCTCGGTGTAAACCAGGTTGATTTGTCCAAAAGCATGGAGAAACTCAGCTCCGGGCTGCGGATTAATCGCGCCGGGGATGACGCTTCCGGACTCGCGGTCTCCGAAAAAATGCGGAGCCAGATTCGGGGCTTGAATCAGGCTGAGCGCAATATCCAGAACGGTGTGTCTTTTATCCAGGCTACTGAAGGTTATCTTCAGGAAACCCAGGATATCCTGCACCGTCTGCGGGAGTTAGCGGTTCAGTCAGCCAACGGTATCTACTCCGACGAGGATCGTCTGATGATCCAGGTCGAAGTTTCACAACTGGTAGACGAAGTGA
>WRHP01000081.1 GCA_009783195.1 Syntrophorhabdaceae bacterium
GCCAACGACACTTTCATAACGGACCACGAGCAGCGGGATGGAAAGCGCCTCCGCAATGGCTTCCGCCAATGATGTCTTTCCGTTGCCCGGCGGCCCGACCAGGAGAATGCGATTGCGGGGCTCCAGATTATATGCTCTTAACAAATCGATTCTATGTTGTTCCTGAACCAAATCATGGCAAATGCGCCTGACCTCGTCAGGAAGAACAAGGTCGGACAGGGTCCGACGAGGCATCACTTCATGGAACAGGTGATATCCATTGCGCTGGTCAAGCATGGGACTGGCGCCATTCGGCGCGGGACGCTCAACAGGCGCCGCATTGAGAATTTCGTCCAGCCTTTCGGCCAGGACCTTGTGCTGCTTGCCTCGTTCTTCGGCGATGATCGCCTCCGTGACTTTCCGGAAGCTGGTTTTGTCGCCTCGCATTCCGGACTGGACGAGGCGAAGCAACAGATCCGCTCGTGCCATCATTCACCTCCCATCCGCGTAAGCGCCTGGTCGTGCCACATCAGCAGTTTCGGATCTTCTTGCAGGACGTTTTCGGGGATCTTTTTGGCTACGGCTATGATGGTGGCGTAGTCGTGATTTTGCCAGGCCTTCCTGAACCCGGCCCGCACCGCCTCCAGGCGGAAGACTTTCAAGCGCTTTTGGGGCGAAGTCCGGTAGTCCTCGAACTCCCGCAACAGCGCCCGCTCCCGCAATTTTTCCAAATCGCCCGCCTTGTTGGGATCGGGGACGTACCAGCGGTCTTTGGCCTTGGCCCGCAGGGCGTCGTCATCCTTGGACAGGTTGCGGAATTCCTTGAAATTGGAAGAAAGGTAGCCATGAATCTGGCCTGGAACCTCTCCCTTGCCGTCATAGCATAAGAAGTTTTGCTGAAGTAGTTCGGAAAGTTCTAACGTCGTTTCGTACTTCGGCCAGCCGCCCAATTCCCGCATGAACAACGGGTGGATGTCTTGAAAGGACATGGGCTTGTCCTTCAATAAACGGCGCAGCCATTCGATAGCGGCGCCTTCGCCGTTGATGAAAAGCGACGCCTGGTAAACATCGCCGGCCGCCATTTTGCGCCGATCGTATTCGGCCGCCTGTTCGGGCAGAAAATACATGCCGTCCCGTTGCGAAAAACGTTGTTCCAGACCGACTTGAAATTCGGCCGCGTCCATCGGAACCATGTGACCTTTACGGATGTAGTAGGCCACCATCTGGTCGAAGAGAATGCGCGGGTCACGCTCGGGGACAGCGATAAGGCCGACGCCACCGGTACCGCGCTTAGCAACGGGCAGGTATTTCAGGTGAGTTCGGACGAAGTCCCAGACTCCTTCCGGCGTATCGGCTTTTTCAAGGAACCGCCCTTCGAAGCCACCGTTGGGCTTATAAGCGGAGATGACCAAGTCCTGTTTGACGGCAGTGGGAGTGGTGACGGCCCTGTACCCTTTATGGGATTTATCTAATACGGATACATTGGCAACAATAAAACCAGACTGAGCTAATGCGAGTTGAATCGAATTCCAAATAGCCGCGCTTGTATTGGAAAATTCTACCGTTATCCATCGCCCTGGCTTTAGGGCTTTATAAGCTTGATTGAAGCAGTCATTCATCAATTGGCGGTAGTCGTTAACCGTTTTGTTTTTAGAGGCATCTTCAATGGCTTCATGTTGTATATTCGTTCGCACGCCAAGCCATGCTTCCCAAAGAGAATTCAATTCGGAATAAGTAATGTTAGCGCCAAATGGAGGATCAACGAAAATATAATCAAAGCTGTTATCTGTTAAAAATCGGGGAGAAGTGCTAGACGCCGTATATGTAATCCCGGAGCGGTTGTTGGCAGTGAATGGAACGGAAGAAATACGAAGGAAGAACCGTTCAATGGCGGATGTTTCGATACCTATAGAGCTAATATAAAGTGTCCCTTGCAATGTCTGTCCTATAACACCGCCTCCTTTTTTAAAGTAATTTGAAAGTAGCAAGCGGTTCAATCTTGTTCCCCAAGCATGAGACGAGGTGAACCATAGCCCTAAATGCGACGGAAAAGAAGGATGATTCCTTATTTTCCCCCAAATACTTGAAAGGACACGAAGGTTACGCGGCGAATAAAAGTGATGAGAATGGGTTGCACCGATGGGATCATTGCGCCTTGTTTCTTGCCCTTCCGGCATCCTTTCGGAAGGGAACCAATGCGAAATTTCGCTTTTCTCTATTTTAGCGATCAAAGCCAGGTCGCCCGTGTCCGGCGTCTTCTCGGAGCGATTTCCGGCCACCGTGTAATTGATCAGTACCGGAACTTGTTTGGCCTGGCGGATGGTCTGCCGGATGGCGGCATCATATCGGCTTACCCACGCCCGTTCCATCTGTCGCTTCGTCAATTTCACCCTACAATGAGGACACGGAAATTCTTCCAGGACGCTCCCGGCCTCCTTGTCCACCGCCGCTTCCCAGAACACCACCTCCCGCGCACAATCCGGGCAAACAAACACATCCGACCAAACCGTGTAGTTGATCCGACCCTTTGCCTTGCCATCGGCGTGCATCGTCTCGTACCTCCAGCCGCACCCTTCCTCCAC